>JALZEG010000225.1 GCA_030862185.1 Actinomycetota bacterium | reverse complement strand
CCAGCACGAAGATGAGGAACGTCATGAGGCCCGCGGCGATTGCCTCGCCGCCGTCGCCGATCTCGCGCAACGCGAGGCTCGTCGCCAGCGTCGTCCCGGTGACGTGCGCCAGCAGCGTGACGAACAGCACGACGTTTAGGAAGGGGGCCGGGTCCTCGACGATCTTGAGCAGCCGCCGCGTCCTCTTGTTGCTCCGCTCCTGGTCGAGGTGCAACGCCTTGACGCGGCCGATGCGCGCCACCGCGGTCTCGGCCATCGCGGAGAAGGCCGCGATCAGGAGCAGGAGGACTATGACGGCGAGAGTGGCGACCGCACCCATCAGCCGGGGGCGGGCTCGCGCGCGAACGAGGCGATGATCTCGTTCGTTCGCTTGTCCATGGCGGCCCGCTGCGCGTCGTTCTGGTGGTCGTAGCCCAGCAGGTGCAGGGTGCCGTGGACGACGAGCATCTGCAGCTCGCGCTCCAGCGTCGTCCCGGCCTTGGCCGCGTTCTCGCGGGCGACCTCGGGACACACGACGACGTCGCCGACCATCAGCGGGTCGTCGTCCTCGTCGTCCTCGGTCATCGGAAACGCGAGGACGTCGGTCTCATGGTCGTCGCCGGCGTAGCGCGCGTTCAGCCGCCGGATGTGGTCGCCGCCGACGAACAGGATCGAGAGCTCGGCGGAGGAGTCGACGTCCTCCGACTCGAGCACGTGCCGCGCGAGAGCCGCCAGAAGCGGCTCGTCTAACGGGATCCCCTGCTCGTTGGCCAGGAACACGTCCATCAGCGCCGCTTCGACGCGTCCGCGTACACGCGGTACGCCTCGACGATGTCCTGGACGATCTTGTGCCGGACGACGTCGCTCGCGTCGAGATGGAGGAAACCGACACCCTCGATCTCCTTGAGGATCTCGGAGATGACGATGAGCCCGGAGCGCGTGCCGGACGGGAGGTCGACCTGCGTGACGTCGCCGGTGACGACCGCCTTGGAGCCGAAGCCGAGCCGCGTGAGGAACATCTGCATCTGCTCGGGCGTCGTGTTCTGCGCCTCGTCGAGGATGATGAACGAGTCGTTGAGCGTGCGGCCGCGCATGAACGCCAGCGGCGCGATCTCGACGGTCCCCTGCTCGGCGTAGCGCTGGAAGGCGTCCGGCTCGAGCATCTCGTAGAGCGCGTCGTAGAGCGGCTTGAGATAGGGATCGATCTTCGCCGCGAGGTCGCCGGGGAGGAAGCCGAGCCGTTCGCCGGCCTCGACGGCGGGACGCGTCAGGACGATGCGCGAGACCTCCCCCCTCTGCAGCGACCGGATCGCCGCGGCGACGGCGAGGTAGGTCTTGCCGCTGCCGGCCGGGCCGATGCCGAACACGATCGTGTTCTTCCGGATCGAGTCGACGTAGCGCTTCTGGCCCTCGGTCTTCGGGCGGATCGGCTTGCCCGTGTGGGTGACGACGACGGTGTCGGAGAGCACCTCGCTCGGGCGCACGCCCTCGTCGCGCTTGACCATCTCGATCGAGCGGCCGACGGCGTCCTTGGTGAGGACCTGGCCCTTCTCGAGCAGGTCGAGCAGCTCCTCGAAGAGGACCGAGACGCGCTCGGCCTCGGCGGGCTCGCCGCTGATGACGATCTCGTTGCCGCGCACGAGGATCTTCGTGGCGAAGGCGGCCTCGATGACCTTGAGGAGCTCGTCCCTCGCCCCGACGAGCCGGACCATGTCGTGATGGCCGGGGACGAGGATCTTGACCTGGGTAGTCGTAAGCATGTCTGTGAGGAACAAGATTGTACTTTGTCCTGTTCCGGGGGCCGCGGGGGCCCGCCCGGGCTCGGTCTAGCCGGGGGGCCAGGACATCGTGCGGCCCCCTATCAGGTGGTAGTGGAGGTGGCGCACGCTCTGGCCCGCGTCGCCGCCCACGTTCGTCACCACGCGCCAGCCGCCGGAGAGGTTCTCCTTCTCCGCCAGCGACGCGATCGTCTGGAAGATCTCGGCGAGCAACGGTCCGTCGGCCTCGGTCAGGTCGCCCGCGGACGCTATGTGCCGCACCGGGATCACCAGGACGTGCGTGGGGGCCGCGGGGTTGATGTCGCGGAACGCCACGAGGTTCTCCGACTCGAAGACCGTGTCCGACGGGACCTCCCCCGCCGCGATCTTGCAGAACAGACAGTCCGTCACGTTTCCTCCTTGGCCGATCGCCGAGCCGATCGGTCGATCTCCTCCTTGGCCGATCGCCGAGCCGATCGGTCGATCAGCTCCCCTCTAATGCCGTCGGAGCGGATGCCGGTCCCGCGCACGTCCACCAGCGAACCCAGCATGCCGCCCCCTTCGAACCACACCCTTACGTAATCGCTCGTCTGGCCCGACGACACGGTGACACATTCATTCGGCGCGCCGGCCGAGCCCGCCGCTGGCTCGACCCCCCGTTCGTCCTCGACGAGGACCTCCAACGGAACTCCGAGGTGCGCGTTCAGGAAGTCGTTGCGGATCGCGTTGCCGAGGTCGATCAGTCGCTTCGAACGCTCCTTCTTTACCGCCGGCGGAACCGAGTCGGCCATGCCCGCGGCCGCCGTGCCCGGCCGCGGCGAGTACCTGAAGACGTGCAGCTTCGAGAAACGCAGGCGCTGCACTACCTCCATCGTGCCCTCGAACGCCTCGTCCGTCTCGGTGGGGAACCCCACGATCAGGTCCGTCGCGAGCGCGACGCCGGGCAGCGCGTCCACCGCGCGCTCGACGTGCTCGACGTACTCGCCGATCTCGTACGACCGGTGCATGTCGGCGAGCACCTTCGGGTCGCCCGACTGCAACGGGACGTGGAGATAGCGGCACATCCTCTCCTCCGAAGCCATGAAGTCGAGGACTTCGCGCGTGAGGTGCCGGGCGAAGATCGACGACAGCCGCAGCCGCAGGACGCCGTCGATGTCGAGCAACCTGCCGAAGAGCCGGACGAGGCTCCGCTCGTCGCCCCCGGTGTCGAACGTGTACTTGCCGAGGTGGACCCCGGTGAGGACGAGCTCCCGCGCACCCGCCGCCGCCCGGGCGCGGGCCTCGGCGACGAGGTCGTCCTCGTTCGTGCTCTTCAGGGGGCCGCGCGTGGTCGGGATGATGCAGAACGTGCACCACTCGTCGCAGCCGGTCTGCACCTTCAGGTTCGCCCTGACCTTTCTTTGCCCACCCACCCCATCGCGACGGATCCCGATCTGCATCAGCGGCTTCGGGGGCGCGGTCAGCCCCAGGGCCTCGGGCAGCGAATCCTTCGCGTCGTTGCCGAGCACGAGGTCCACGCCGTCGATCGTGCGGATCTCGTCGGGGTCGGAGACGGCGTAGCAGCCGATCACGACGACCCTGGACCCGGGATTCGCGGCGACCGCGCGGCGGATCGCCATCCGCGAGGCCTTCGTCGCCTCGCGCGTCACCGTGCACGTGTTGACGACGACGACTCCGGCATCCTCGGCCCGCGCGACGCGCTCGATCCCGACGGCTTCGAGCTGCTCAGACATCGAGTCGGTCTCGGCCTGGTTCAACCGGCAGCCGAGCGTCGAGAAGGCCACGCGCATGGACGGCGAACCTATCCGATGAGCCCGTAGGCGAACAGCACCGCGGACGCGGCGACGACGGCCGCGTTCTCCGTGCGGAGGATCCGGGGGCCGAGCGAGACGAGCTGCGCGCCCGC
>JALZEG010000145.1 GCA_030862185.1 Actinomycetota bacterium | reverse complement strand
TCGACAGTTGGGCCGAGTCGAAAGGCATCGGTGTGGTCACCAACTTCACCCGCTTCGGCGGGCTCGCAGGCATCGTCGGCGCTCTCGGCCTCTCCGTCACGTTCGTGTGGGCGGAGATCTCCTGGAGCTTCTCGATCGGATGGTTCGCGGAAGTCTCCCTGGCCTTCGCAACGTTCCTGGCGGCGGGCATGGTGGCGCTGTACATGCGGCTGCGCGGCAGGCTCGGCCGCTACGCACGCGCCGGCTTCAGGATGATCGCCGCCGGTTTGATCGTCGGCTTCGGGAGCAGCATGCTGTGGTTCGCTCCCGGCGGCGGGATCGCGCTCGCGCTGCTCGTCGCGGGAGTGAGCCTCTACCTACTGGGCGCGCTGCGCGCGGATGTCGTACCGCGCGGGCCGCTCCTCATGTGGGCGGCCGGGTTCGTCCTCGCAGTCGTGGTCGGGTTCGGCGGCATGATCGCCGGGATCGACACCGGATACGTCACGATGGGAGTCGGCTACGGCCTCTTCGACGCAGGATGGTTGTGGCTCGGAGCCCATCTGTGGCGTGAGACCGACCCTGCGAAACGTGCGCCCGCGGCGGTGGCCGCGTAGCGGTGCAACGTCTGGCGTGGTGGTCGATGCTCCTGACCGTCGGCGTGATCCTGTTGTGGATCGTCTTGTTCGTCGGCGGTCAGGGGCCGGCCGACTGCGCCAGCGAAGCGGGTGTCCGGCCCGAGAACTCGTCGCACCTCTGCCCCGGCTCCGATTGATCGGGCCGCGAACGACGCTCCGCTAACGCACCTTCAGCGCCAGCGCGTTCGCCCCGAAACCGTCGAGCGTGTGCGGCGATTGGACGTAGAAGCCCAGCCCCGCTTCGTCGCTCGGGAACGTCGTCCCCTCGTCCGTGTACACGCTCAGGAACGGCACGACGAATCGGTCGTCCGAGTAGTCGGCCGGGACCGTGAAGCTGTACCCGGCCCCCAGGGACGACGCCGCCGAGTAGCAGTGCGGCCCGTACGCGACCTCCGCGGGCGGCGGTGACACGACGCCGTACTGGCAGTGCTCAACCGTCGTCCCCGCGAGCACCGGGCCCTTGACGTAGAGCGCGGAGAAGGTCAGGCCGACCTCGCCGGCGTCGAACGAGCTGCCGGCCCACCACACCGTCCCACCCTCGCCATTTCGGTCGAAGCGCGTCGCAGGCGTCTGCAGGTCGACGTCCTCCGCCTTGCCGGGTGCGATCCGCACCTTCCCGCGAAGGCCGTCGAGCTCGAGCACCACCCGCGCGGGCGCGCCGTCCGCAATCAGGTAGAGGACGTACCGGCCGGCGCGCAGCAGCGGCCGTTCCGGCGTGTCGTACGACCCGTCGTAGAGATATTGGTAGGTCTGCCCGGGCTCGCAACCCGCGGCGGCGCAGTCCGCAGCGCGGCCGCCGAACAGGAATCGGCCGCGTTCGGGCCTCGATCCGTAGGGGTCGCCGAGAAGCGCCAGTCCGACGATCCGGCCGTTCCCCTCTACGTCCAGGTCGACGCGCGCGGAAGCGGGAAGCCGGACCGGCACGGCAGCGGTCGTGCTGCCGACGATCACGTTGCGGCCGCCGAGCACGACGGCCGAGCCGCGGCCCTCCGCGGGCTGAATCCTCGGAGCGGCGCGCTCCACGCGCGCGACGGAGACGCCGGCGGCAAAGAGCGCGCAGGCAAGGCCGCAACCGGCGGCGGCGAGGCGACGCCTCGCGATCATCGGACCCTCCACGGGAGGCCGGGCGACGTCATCGGCTACGGCCGCGGCGGAGGCGTCCAGCACTCCTGCGGATCGGTGACCACGGTGGGGTCGCTGTGCGCCGTTCCGAGTCCAAAAACCGTCACGACGGTCTGCCACGACCCCGGAACGCAGACGACGGACATACTCGGCCCCTGCTGCATGTGGCCCAGGCACGACCCCGGCACGGGCACGCCGAGGTTCTCGAGGCACACCATCACGGGGTCGTCGTCGGAGGCGATCCTGCACTCGTCGGGGTCCACGCCGCCGTACCCGGTGATCGTCAAAGTGCTCACGACGGGCGGGTCGGCGAACAACGCACCGGGCGTGCAGTCCAGCATGTCGAGTAGAGAGCTCGGGTCG
>JALZEG010000141.1 GCA_030862185.1 Actinomycetota bacterium | reverse complement strand
TCCCGATGATCTGCACGCCACCGAGCAGCAACAACGAGATCGCGACCGTCGAGATGGCCGCGATCGTCATCAGGAAATTGCGCTTCAGGTTGTTGGCCGTCTCACCAAGAAAGTATGTCGCTCTCATGTGCCTACCCCGTAGATTCCTCTCGATTGATCGCGCACGACCTAGCCGTTCTCGAGCTCGATGACGCGACGGCGCATCGAGTCGACGATCGCGTGGTCGTGCGTCGCCATACACACGGTCGTGCCGGTGCGGTTGATCCGGTCGAGCAGGCGCATGATGCCGACGGACGTGGCGGGGTCGAGGTTCCCCGTGGGCTCGTCGGCAAGGAGGATCAGTGGCCGATTGACGAACGCTCGTGCGATCGAAACACGCTGCTGCTCGCCGCCGGACATCTCTTCGGGGAAGCGGTCGAGCTTCTCGCCGAGCCCGACCAGCTCGAGGATCTGCGGCACCTGTCGCTGGACGACCGCGCGCGGCCGGCCGATCACTTCGAGCCCGAACGCGACGTTCTCGAACACCGTCTTGTTCGGGAGCAGCTTGAAGTCCTGGAAGACGCAGCCGACGTTGCGCCTCAGGTACGGGACGCGCCAGCGCGGGAGGCTCGCGAGGTTCTTCCCCGCGACGTACACCTCGCCGTTCGTCGGCTCCTCTTCTTTCGTGAGCAGCTTGAGGAACGTCGACTTCCCGGACCCCGAGGGACCGACGATGAAGACGAACTCGCCCTTCTCGATGTCGATCGAGACCCCGTTGAGCGCGCGAATGCCGCCCTTGTACTCCTTCTCTACATCGACAGTCCTGATCATTTTCGGAGGGTACCGATCCTCATCTCTTTTCGACCGCTCGCCGAGGCGACCGATCTGTCGACCGTTCTGATCATGGTTTAGAGAGTAGTCACCTCAAGTCGTTAGTGCCGTGGGGTGGTCGAAGAACCGGTAAGGGTGCTCCTCGCCGTGGAGATCCTCGTACTCGTCCCACGCCGCCTGGTAGTAGCGCTCCGCCCGGCGCGCGATCTCGTCACACACTGTAGCCGAGAGTCCCGCGACCCGCAGTCGCTTCGTGAGCGAGTGCGTCGAGAACGCCGCCACGTCGTACGGGTTGATCAACAGGTTGGGCGGCGTCTGCGACGGCGACACCGCGAACCTGCGGTCCGGCGATGCCACAGTGCGGCACGCGTCCTCGAGGAGCCGGAACACCGTGGCCTCCACTCTGTCGAGGAAGCTGCGGTCCCGTACGCCGGCCTCCATGATCGCGCGCACGCCGAAGTTGACGTGGCGCGACTCGTCGCGCGCGACCGCGGTGAACCCCGTGTAGAAGCCCGGCAGGATCCCCATCTCGCGCGCGAAGCCGAGCAGGAACTTCTGTCCCGTGAGCGCGAGCATCCCCTCGATGATCAGGTGATAGACGGTGATCGCCTCGATCCACGCGCCGTAGTCGTGCGGGTTCAGCCGCACCGCGTCGGTCACCTGCACGAGGTCCTCGTCGAACAGCACGCGGAAGCCCCCGACGGTCCGGTCGCGCAGTTGCGCGAGCGCTGCGGAGAGTCCGCCGGGCAACCCGACGACCTGCTCGAAGAAACGGGAGAAGAAGACCGTGTGACGCGCCTCGTCGACGAGCTGGGTCGAAAGGAAGATCCGCGACGGCTCGTCGGGGGCCGCGTGGACGAGCGGTGCCAGCGTGTCGGTCACCGCCTGCTCTCCGACGAAGAACAACGTGAACGAACGCTGGAGCTCGGTGCGGAAGCCCTCGAACGCGCCGGTGAGCGAGTCCCAGTGGACCTTGTCCTCGCTGAAGTCGACCGCGCGCGCCGACCACTGCTGGCTCTCCCACCGGTAGTAGAGGTCCATCGGCGTCGGCCGCGACTGCAGGAGGTAGTCCATGTGGACGTAGACGTCGTCGATGTCGACCGATCGCAGCTCCGGCAGGGTTGCTCGTTCGACCCTCTCCGACGTCGCGCGCGACTCCTCCATGCAGACGATGATGGCACTTCCCGGCGCGGCGCGCGGGTTGCCTCGGCGAGACGCCCAAACAGAATGCCTCTCTATTCGCCCGCCGAGATCGTCGCCTTGCGCTTCAGCTCGGCCTCCACGAACGCGTCGATGTCACCGTCGAGCACGCCCTGGACGTTGCCCCTCTCCACCTCGGTGCGGTGGTCCTTGACCATTTGGTACGGGTGCATGACGTACGACCTGATTTGTGACCCGAAGCCGATCTCGCGCCGCTCGCCGCGCAGGGCGTCCAGCTCCGCGTCTCGCTCCTCGCGCGCCCTCGCCAGCAACCGCGACTTCAGGACCCGCATGGCGACCGCGCGGTTCTGCATCTGCGAACGCTCGTTCTGACAGGACACGACGATCCCGCTGGGCAGGTGCGTGATCCGCACGGCGGAGTCCGTGACGTTCACGTGCTGCCCCCCGGCCCCCGACGACCGGTACGTGTCCACGCGGATCTCGTCCGGGTTGACCTCGATCTCGATGTCGTCCTCGACCTCGGGGGTGACGTCGACCGACGCGAACGAGGTGTGGCGGCGCTTGGCCGCGTCGAACGGGGAGATCCGCACGAGCCGGTGGACGCCCCGCTCGGCGGACAGCAGGCCGTAGGCGTACCGGCCGGTGACGGTGGCGGTGGCGCTCTTGAGGCCCGCCTCCTCGCCCGGCGTCGCCTCGAGCAGCTCGTGCCGGAAGCCTCGCCGCTCCGCCCACCGCAGGTACATCCGCAGCAGGATCTCCGCCCAATCCTGCGAGTCGGTGCCGCCCTCGCCCGCGTTCACCGACAGGATCGCCGCGTTCGCGTCGAACTCCCCGCCGAGCAGCGACACGACCTCGAGGGAGGCGATCTCGGTCTCGAGGGCCGTCAGCTCGGCGGCGACCTCGCGTCCCGTGGCCGCGTCGCCTTCCGCCTCGGCGAGCTCCCGCATGAGGGCCGCGTCGTCGAGCCGCTGCACGATCCCGTCGTACTGCCCCACGTCGTCGCCGAGGCGCGACAACTCCGCCATGACCTTCTGTGCGGCGGGGGGATCGTCCCAGAGGTCGGGCGCCGCCGACCGGGCGCGGACCTCCTCTAGCCGGGCGCGCTTGCGATCGACGTCAAAGGTACTCCTTGACGTGCGAGAGCTTCCGGCGCAGCTCTTCGATCCGTTCGTCGATCTCGCCCACGGCACCGAGGGTATGCAAAAAAGAAGGAGGCCGGTTTCCCGGCCTCCTTCTCTCTCCCTTGCGAGGTGCAGCGTGGTTACTTGCGCTTCCCGTTCAGCATGATCCCTGCGCCCGAGAGGGAGAGCCCCATCCCGAGGAAGATCAGGAGGTTCGCTCCCGTGAAGGGGAGCAGGCTTCCCAGCGGCGTCCCGGGCTGCCGGGCGGCCACCGTCGGGCCGGGCCTCGTCAGGCGGTCGCCGAGGACGACGGGCGTCTGCGGCTTGCCGGGACGGCCGGGACGGTCGATGACGTCCGGGTTCTGGGGGTCCGGGCCGTTCGTGCACGGCTGCGTGCCGGGCATGTTCGGGTCCTTGTCGCACGGACCTTCCGGGTTGTTGCACGGCTGCGTGCCGGGCATCGTCGGGTCGGCGTCACACGGTCCCTCCGGCTCCTCGCCGCCACCGCAGCTGTTGCCGGGGCACGGGTTGCAGCTGTTGCCGGGGCAGTCGGGCTTGCCGCCACCGCAGCTGTTGCCGGGGCAGTCGGGCTTCCCGGGGTTGCACTTCTTGCCCTTGCACTCGGGCGGAGGCGTGTTGCCGGGCGTGCAGCCGGTGTGCGCCGGGTTGCCCTTGCCGATGCCCTTGTTGCCGTCACACTCGTAGCCGTTGTTCGGGTCCTTGCCGTTCGGCAGCTGGCCCGGAGGGTTCTTGTTGTCGGCGTTGCCGACACAACCGGCACACGGCTTGCCGCCGCCACCGCCGTTGCCGTTGCCGTTCTGCGACGGAGAGCCGTCACAGGTCGAGGCGTACGGCCCCGAACCCTGACCCTTCTGGTCGCAGCCCTTCCCGTCCTGGCCGGGAGCGCTCTCCCAGCCGTTGCCCTTGTCCTCGGACGCCGAGCCCCCGGCGGACGAGTTGCCGTTGCCGTTCGAGCTGCCGTTGCCGTTGCTCTCCGCGGCGGGCGCCTCGTCCTTCTTATCGTTGCCCTTGCCGTTGTCGGCACCGTTGCCGTTGCCGCCGGCGTTGCCCTTGTCGCCCGAGTTGCCGGGCGCCGCGGCCGAGGCCCCGGGGGCCTCGTCCTTCTTCTCGCTTCCGTTCCCGTTCCCGCCGGCGTTGCCCTTGCCCTCGGACGCGGCTGCGGCGACCGCAGGAAGCGAGTCGTCCTTCTTCTCGGAGCCGTTGCCGTTGCCCGAGTCGGCCAACACCGGCCCCGCGATCATCAGGACGCCGACGATCAGCGTCAGCAGCCCCGACATCCTCTGGTTCCTGCGCACTAGCTTCGACACCTGTGACTCCTTTGCTTCCGACTGCGGCCGGCGGGAGTACCGACCGCTAAAGGAACTTCATCCGTCTGCCGATGTAGCTTCCAGATGTTGGAAGAAGTCTCCCAGAATATGGGAGCCTCCACAACGTCGCTCTGGGTCATTTCCGGCCCCTTTCTCGTAGTCCGAAAGGACTAGTCCTCCGCGTGGGCCTCCGACCGTCGGTGCGCCTCCGGACGCGACAAGGGGGCCGGACGAGCCGGCCCCCCTCTCCGCTCGCTCTCGCTCCGCTACGTCCGCTTGCGGGCCGTGAGGATCCCGGCCCCCGCCAGCAGGAGCCCGACGGCGATCGCCGCGTAGCTCGTCAGCGCGGAGCCGGTGAACGGAAGCGTCTGGCCCAGGTACGAGGCGCTCCGCTGCGCGGGGCCGGCCTCGACTGGCTGGCCTCGGGCCAGCCGCTCACCGAGAACCTCGGGCTCCTCGGGAACGGTGGGAACCTCGACGTCGCCGGTCGCCGGACGGGCGATCACGCCGCCGACGACGTCGGAGTCGTCGCACTCCTCCTCGTCTGCGGCCATCCCGGACTCGTCGACGCACGGCCCCGCCGGAAGGACGCCCGTGTCGAGCTCCTCCGGACCCTCACCCGAGGAGGATGCCGGCTTGCTCTTCGGCGGCTTGCGGCCGCACCAGCCCTCGTTGTCGTCTTCGAAGTCGTCGTCGTTGCCGCAGCCGTTGTTGCCGTCCTGGTCGGCCTTGTCGACGCCGCCGGAGCCGTTGGGCTTGTCGGGGCCGCCGTTG
>JALZEG010000113.1 GCA_030862185.1 Actinomycetota bacterium | reverse complement strand
GAAGAACACGACGCGGCCCTCGTCGGCGCACGCCAGGAGAGCTCCGCCCTCGCAGCCGGGGACGTTCGTGCACACGAAGACGAGGTCGGCGTCTCGCCCTCCGAGCGCACGGCCCACGGCCGCGTGGGCCGCGACGGGATCCGTGCAGTCGACCGCGATCGCCTCGGCCCCGGCCTCCTTCGCGGCGATCGTGGTCGCCTCGGGCCAGCACAACCCGATCACCCTCCCGTCCGGTCCCACCGACCGCGCCGCCTGGGCGCAGGCGAGCATCCCCGACTTCCCGCCGGCTCCGAGGACGGCCACACGCATGCCTGGCCGCGCGAGGCGCTCCATCCACGCGGGTGCCCCGCACACGTCGAGCACGCCGAGCGTCACCTCGTCGCTCAGGTCGTCCGGCACCGGCGCGTAGATCCCGGACTCGAACAGGATCGCCCGCCCGCGGACGCGCACCTTCTCGGTGGCCGGGTCGAGCGCCACGATCTCGTCGAGCACCAGGGGCGTGAGCGTGAGCGAGACGAGCGTCGCGATGCGGGTCCCCACCCGCGGCTCCGAACGCTCCGGGCCGAGCTCGGCGACGGTCCCGACGAGCATTCCTCCGGATCCAGTCGCCGGGTTATGCATCTTCCCCGCGCTGCGCACGATCTCCTCGATGCGCGCCCGCATCGCCTCCGCATCTCCGCCTGCGTCGTCGCGCAGATGACGCCACGACGCCGAGTCGACGTTCAGGTACTCGACGTCGATCAGGGCCTCGCCGCGGCGCAGCGGCAGCGACGTGTCGAGGACGCGCGCCTGCTGCGGCAGGACGCCGCGCGGCTCCACGGACCGGTGGACCCCGTAGCGCTCCATCTCTACGCGGTCGCGGACAGGGCGCGGTCGCGCCAGTACGCGCGGCCCTCGGGCGGGAGGCTCGGCACCGGATCGTAATACTCGTGCTTTCGCGTCAGGGCGTCTGGGTCGCCGCTCTCGATCCCGGTCCGGTAGTTCTTCGTCCAGTACGAGATGCCACGCACGCGGTCGTAGGAGTCCGCCTGGTGGACCCAGCGCTTGCCGACGAACGGCACGTCGCAGACGATGCGCGGCGTCGCGAAGCCCGGCAGGTAGCCCATGATCGCGTGCTGCAGCGCCTGCGCCTCGTGCAGCGGGACCCTCCAGTGCTCCGAGTTCGGGATCATGTCGCACATGTAGAAGTAGTACGGGGTGATCTTCGCGCGGTCGAGCAGCGTGAAGCACAGGTCGAGCAGCGCGTGTGCCGAGTCGTTCACGCCGCGCATCAGCACGCCCTGGTTGCGGACGTCACGGAACCCCATCGAGCGCAGCTTCCCGACGGCGTCGGCCACCAGCGGGGTCAGCGACGCGGCGTGGTTCACGTGCGTGTGGATCGCAAGGTCCACTCCCCGATCGAGCGCCTTGCGCGCCATGCGCTCCATCCCGGCCAGCACGTCGTCCTGGAGGAAGTGCTGCGGCAGCCCCATGAGCCCCTTCGTCGCCAGACGGACGTCGCGGATGTTCTCGATGTCGAGCAGCGCGCTCACGAACTGCTCGAGGTGGGCGATCGGGAGGTTCGCCACGTCGCCTCCGGACACGACCACGTCGCGGACGCTCGGCGTCCGGCGGAGGTAATCGAGGATCGCCGCGTACCGATCCTTTTGCTTGAGCTCGAAGCGGTACTTGAGGACCTGCGGGACGTTGTTGCCGACGAGATCCATGCGGGTGCAGTGCCCGCAGTACTGGGGGCAGGTCGACAGCAGCTCCGCGAGCACCTTCGTCGGGTAGCGGTGCGTCAGGCCCTCGACGGCCCACATGTCCGCCTCGTGCAGGCTGTCGCGCTCGGCCATGGGGTGGCTCGGCCACTCGGTGTCGCGGTCGGCGAAGGCCGGGATCATGTAGTGCCGGATCGGGTCCGCCCACAGGTCGGACGTGTCCATCGTGTTCAGCATCTGAGGCGGCAGGAGCATCGACATCGTCGCCCGCTCCGCCTGGTCGCGGGCGATCGACTCCTCGAGGTCCGGGGGGAGGAGATCACCCAGCGTCGCCTTCAGCTCCCCGAGGTTCTTGATCGTGTGCTGCCGCTGCCAGCGTGCGCTCGCCCACTGCTCGGGCGTGACGTCGCGGTAGCCGGGGATCCGGGTCCAGTCGGGCTCGACGAAGTCGCGCGAGGGCGGGTAGCCGTACGGCTGCTCGGCGGCGTGGGCCCGTGCCCGCCGCTCGTGCATCTCCCTGTCCCTGTCGAGCCTCTTGGTCATCCGGCGCCTCCGGGTTATCCTTCTGGCGGAACGATATTAGGCAGGATAGCCGATTTGCGGAAGGATCTTCGGCCGTGGACCCCACCGATCGCCGGATCGTGGCACTGCTCGAGAACGACGCCCGCCTGACCTACGGCGAGGTCGGCAAGCGGGTCGGCCTCGCGGCGTCCTCCGTCCACGACCGGGTCCGCAAGCTCGAGAAAGCGGGGGTGCTGCGGGGCTACCGCGCCGACGTCGACTTCGCGGCGGCCGGCCTGCCGATAACGGCCTTCGTCAGCCTCGCCCTGCGGCCCTCGTCGCCGGCGGACATCCCCTCGCGGGTCGCCGAGCTCCCGCTGGTGGAGTCCGTCTACTCTGTCGCCGGCGACAACTCCTACGTTCTGGTAGTGAGGGCGCCGTCGACGACCGCGCTGGAGGAGCTGCTGGACGCGCTGCGGGCGAAGCTGGAGGTCGTGACCCGCTCGACCATCGTTCTTTCGACCCCGTTCGAGCGGCGTCCCATGACCGCCGTCGCGGAGGATCCGGCGATATAGGGAATTCTTCGCGGACCTTCGTGTTAGGTTGTCCTGAGAGCGACAGGTGGTCGCTCGTGAGATTTTCCTCTCGTTCCTCCACGGGTTACGGGTTGCGAGTCTCCCGTACCTAAGGAGTAGAGCTTGATCACTTTCACCGACCTCGGTGTGTCCGCGCCTATCGTGCGCGCTCTGGAGCGTCGAGGCATCACACATCCCTTCCAGATCCAGGCCCTCGTCATCAGGGACGCCAGCGCCGGCCGCGACGTGCTCGCGAAGTCGCGCACCGGCTCCGGCAAGACGCTCGCTTTCGGGATACCGCTCGTCGAGCGCCTCGACCCGAGCAGCAGGCGCCCCTCGGCCCTGGTCCTGGTTCCCACCCGTGAGCTCGCGCTGCAGGTCTCCGAGGAGATCGGCGCCATCGCGACGGCGCGGGACATCAGGGTCACCGCCGTCTACGGCGGCGGCGGCCTTCAGGCTCAGGCGCGCGCCGCGGGCCGCGCCCACGTTCTCGTCGCCACGCCCGGCCGCCTCCAGGACCTGCTCGACCGCCGGGCGCTGTCCCTCGCGTCGATCTCGATCCTGGTGCTCGACGAGGCCGACCGCATGCTCGACATGGGCTTCCAGCCGCAGGTCGACCGGATCCTGCGCGACGCGCCGGTACGCCGGCAGACGATGCTGTTCTCGGCGACGCTCGACGGCGTGGTCGGACGGCTGGCCCGGCAGTACACCAGCGACGCGGTCGCGCACGAGGTCCACTCGGCGAAGCCGACGGTCGAGGAGGTCGAGCATCGTTTCGTCCGTGCCGCCAAGGAGGACCGCGCCGAGGTGCTGGCGTCCCTGCTCCGGGACGAGCCGGGGACGACGCTGGTCTTCGTCAGGACGAAGCGGGGGGCCGACCGTCTCGCCAAGCGCCTCGCGCGCGCGGGCCAGCCGGCCGTCGCGATGCACGGCGACCTCAACCAGAACCAGCGGGAGCGCGCCCTGAACAGCTTCGCGTCCGGCCGCACGCGTGTCCTCGTGGCGACCGACGTGGCGGCTCGCGGCCTCGATGTCGACGGAATCAGCCACGTCGTGAACTTCGATCCTCCGCACGACGGCGACACTTACGTCCACAGGGTCGGACGCACCGCGCGCGCCGGTCGCTCCGGGCTCGGGACGACCCTGGTGATGCCTGACCAGGCGGACGACGTCGGCAAGTGGGCGAAGCGCCTCGGCCTCGAGCGCGAGTTCGGCTCGGACCCGCGCTCCCGCACCAAACACAATCCAAGGTCTGTCCGTGGCGCGTCGCGCGCCACCGGAGTACGCGGGGGGAGGTGTATGGCATTGGCAACTGGAACGGTGAAGTGGTTCAACGACGCAAAGGGTTACGGCTTCATTACCCCGGAGAACGGGTCGAAGGACCTGTTCGTCCACCACAGCAGCATCGTGGCCGACGGGTTCAAGTCGCTGCCCGAGGGTGCGACCGTCGAGTTCGACGAGCGCGCTGGGGCGAAGGGTCCCGAGGCGACGAACGTAAAGGCGGTCTAGCGTCTCGTTCGACGAAGGAAGAGGCGGCCCCCACGCGGGGCCGCCTCTTTTGTTCGGGTCTACCGGGCTACCAGGGGCACTGGTAG
>JALZEG010000061.1 GCA_030862185.1 Actinomycetota bacterium | reverse complement strand
TGCTGATCGGACTGGAGACCGAGGAGCGGCAGAAGAAGGCCGTGGCCGAGGTGCGTGCGAACCGCGACCAGCAGAAGGCCGACGAGGCCATCGCCGCGCTGAAAGAGATGGCGTCGGATCCGACGGTCAACGCGATCCCGGTTCTGGTCGACGCGGCCCTCGCGTACGTGACGCTGGGCGAGATGGTGGAGGCGCTGAAGGACGTGTGGGGGGTCTACACCGAGCCGCCGATGTTCTAGCCGCGTCGAGTCCGCAACGCGTCGCGCATGGCGCGACAGGTAGCGGAATCGCTACGACTTCTGCTCGCTCCCGACGTCGGCGCGGGCGAGCTCGTCCAGGGCCGCGGTCGCCCGCTCCAGCAGGGCGGCGGCGTCCGCCGCGGAGTCCGCGACGCACGTCATCCCTACCTTCCCGTGCTTCTTGAGCGCCCCCAGGAGGTGGAGGAGGACCCCGGTGTTCGTGCGCGCGTCGAACGCGAGACCCGCACCGTCGAGGGCCGCTATGAGGGCCTCGGGCTCCAGCCCGGCGTACTCGTCCGCCTTCAAGTTGTCCGTCGCGACGTAGTGCTTCGCGCGGCCCCCCGCCACGAGGTCGCCGGTCTCCTCGTCGAAGGTCCCGCCGGTTGCGAACTCCGCCATCAGGAACGGGTGCGTCGTCCCGCCCATGCGCAGGTTGATCTCGGTCAGGTACGGCGCCGGATCGTCGGGGACGATCACGAAGTCGATGCCGAACGACCCGACGACGCCGCGGGCCGCCAGGACGCGGGCGACGCGCCGTCCGCACTCCTGGATCTTCACCCGGTAGCGCTCGTCGGCCGGGAAACGGCACCCGAGGTAGACCTGGTCGTCGGGTCCCCCGAGGATCTGGTCGTGCGTCGACACGACCTCGAAGGTGCCGTCCGGCGCGATCCGCATCTGGACGCTCGGCGACGCCAGGCCGGGGGCCCGCAGGAGCTCTTCGACGACCCCGCCCTGCTCCGCGATCTTGTCGGCGAACGAGGTCCAGGACTCCTCCCGCGCGCAGAAGACCGTGTGGCGCTCCGCGAGTGGGACGTCGCCGACGAGGTCGACGATCGCGTTCCCCTGCCCCGAGAACCCGTCGTTCAGCTTCACGACCGCGGTTTCGGGCGCCGGAAAGGCGGCGCACAGCTCCTTGACCGCCCACTCGAGCTCGTCCAGGGAGCGCAGGTCTTCGAACCCGCGGGGCACGGCGACGCCCGCCTCCCGCGCAACCTGACGGGCGCCCGACTTCGAGCCGAGGTGCGCGAGGGCGGGCGGGCAGCCGTAGAGGGGAGCGTCGACCTCGTCGGCCAGGCGGCCCTCGAGCGGCGAGACGTTGAACGTCAGAAGGCACGACTCGCCCTGCGCGAGCTCGCGCAGGCGGGCGAGCGCCCCGCGGTCCTCCAGGAGCTTGGCGGTCAGGGGGAGGGGGCGCGGGTCCCACAGGGCGAGGAGCCACAGGCGGTCGCCGCGCCGGACGCTCGGGGGCACGAAGCGGAGGTAGTAGTCGACGATCGGCTCTTCGACGCGGACGGACGTCACGAAGACGATCCGCAGGCCCGGGTGCCGCAGAAGCAGCAGCAGGAAGAGCAGGCGCTCCTCGTAGAACTGGATCCCGACGATCTTGCGCAGCTCGGACTCGGCGAAGGTGAGCGACGGGACGACGACCAGCGTCCCGGACCGCATGTCCGACGCGCTGCCGCCCCCCAGCATCTCGACGAGGAGCCGCTGCCGTTCCTCGAACGTCCGTCCCATCGAGGAAGCCTACGGCGTCCGGAGACGCCTGAGCTGCCCACTTTACGCAGGGGCGCCCGCCTCAAGGCCCCCCCTCGCCCTGCCGATTTCCTTGGGTAACGGCCCGCGTCGTACGTCTCGCGGCCGACTGGGAGGGGACCGATAGGGAATGCGCAGGCTCAAAGCTAGGACAGGCTTGCTGGTGGAGTTCGCCGCCGTCAGCTTCGTCGCGCTCGTCCTCCTCGGTGTCGTCCTCGCCCAGACCTTCCTCCGGACGATGGAGCACGAGGAGCGCGCCGGCGCCACCGAGGTCGCCACGCTCACGGCCCGGGCCGACATCCGGCCCCGCATCCCCGTCGGCGACGTCGAGACGACGCTCGGCCAGGGAGAGCGGCTCGACCTCGACGACAAGCTCGAAGCGGTCGCCGGCCGCAATGCGGTCGCCGGGGTCACCGTCTGGAACGAGGGAGCCGAGGTCGTCTACTCCATGAGAGGCGCCCCCGCGACGCACGTGCAGGACTCTCCGCACGTCAAGAAGGCCCTCGCCGGCGAGACCGCGACGGTCGTCGGCAGCGAGACGCCGTTGGGCACCAAGAGCCCGCAGGACCTGCTGCAGGTGTACCTCCCCCTGAAGGCCGACGACGGTGCCGTCGCAGGCGCGGTCGAGGTCGACTTCACCTACGACCGCCTCGTCGCCGGTCACAAGGAGCACCAGAACACGGTGCTCGGCGTGCTCGGCGGCTCGCTCGTGTTCATCTACCTGCTCATGCTCGGGACTGTGGCGCGGTCCTCGCGGACCCACCACCGGCAGGCGCGCGAGACCGAGCACCAAGCGGTCCACGACGCGCTCACCGGCCTGCACAACAGGGCCTACTTCCGCGACCGCGTCGAGCAGGCGATCGGCGAGGGCAAGGTCAGCGGCGAACGGGCGTGCCTGATGCTGATCGACCTCGATCGCTTCAAGGAGGTCAACGACACGCTCGGCCACCACAACGGCGACCAGCTCCTGCGCCAGATCGCCAAGCGGCTACAGACGGAGCTGCGCGAGTCCGACACCGTCGCGCGTCTGGGCGGCGACGAGTTCGCGGTGCTGCTCACGAACGTCGCCGACGTGACACAGGTCGTCCGGACGTGCGAGCGCATCCTCAGCTGCCTCAAGCAGCCGTTGTTCTTCATGGGCCTGACGCTAGACGTCGGCGCCAGCATCGGCGTCTCGATGTTCCCCGACCACGCCCGCGGCGTCGACGCGCTGCTGCAGCGGGCGGACGTCGCGATGTACGCGGCGAAGGAGACCCAGACCGGCTACGAGTTCTACAACCCCGACCGGGACCAGAACAGCCTCCGCCGGCTCGCGCTGGGCAGCGAGCTCAGCAACGCGATCCAGAACAAGGAGGTCGTCCTCTACTACCAGCCGAAGGCCGACATGCGCACCGGCAAGATCATCGGCGTCGAGGCCCTGGCGCGCTGGCAGCACGCGTACCGCGGCATCGTCGGGCCGGACGAGTTCATCCCGCTCGCCGAGCAGACGCAGCTGATCCGGCCGCTCACGATGAACCTGCTCGACGAGGCGATCCGGCAGATCTCCGTGTGGGACAAGCGCGGCTTCAACCTGAAGGTGGCGGTCAACCTGTCGTCGCGGAGCCTGCTCGACCTGCAGCTCCCGGACCAGGTCGCGCGCCTGCTCCAGAAGTGGAACGTCGAGGCGACATCGCTCGAGCTGGAGATCACCGAGAGCACGATCATGGCCGACGCGCGGCGCGCGCTGGCGGTTCTCTCGACCCTGAACTCGATGGGCGTCGGCCTCGCGATCGACGATTTCGGCACCGGCTTCTCGTCGCTGTCGTACCTCAAGCGGCTCCCCGTGAAGGAGATGAAGATGGACAAGTCCTTCGTCATGAAGATGGCGTCGGACGAGAACGACGCGGCGATCGTCCGGTCGACGATCGAGCTGGGACACAACCTCGGGTTGAGGGTGGTCGCGGAGGGTGTCGAGAACGAGGGGATCTGGCACCAGCTCAGCACGCTCGGATGCGACCTCGCGCAGGGCTACTTCCTGACGCGTCCGGTCCCGGCTAACGAGCTCGAGGAGTGGCTACAGGACTACAACGCGGCGCGTTTCCCGTCCGCCCGGTCGCACCCCACGCCCCCCGACGAGTGGGAGAGGGCGCTGCTCGAGGATCAGCCCGCGGGGAACTTCGCCGGACCCTCGTTCGGGAGCGCGTCCAGGGAGTAGTGCGTGGTCCCGGCGAGGGACTTGAACCACGACCCCTGTGCGTACCACTCGAACGCCCTCGGACCTGCGATCGCCGACCACGGCACCGTGAACACGACCGTGTCCCCGGAGACCGTCAGCTCGCCCGGGTACTCGCCCCCCTCCTTCCCGCCGCCGTACGCCTTCCATCCCGTCTCGTCGGCCGACGCTCCGAACGCGTACCCCTGCTTCTTTCCCTTTGGCGCGGTCAGACCGATACCCGCGACCATGAACGTCTCGTCGTCGGGCATCTTCTGCGGCAGAGTCCCGCGGAACGTGATCGTGAACCGCACGTGGCGCCCGAGGCCCTCGACCTTCGCCGACAGGATGTCCGCGTAGTCCGGGGTGACGCCGCTCTTCTCCGCGTCGGGATCGGGCTCGGTGATCACCACGGTCGCGTTCCTCGGGTCGGTCCCCGTCGA
>JALZEG010000105.1 GCA_030862185.1 Actinomycetota bacterium | reverse complement strand
CGCGAGCGCCGCGACGTCCTCGGCCCTCTCCGAGCGCCGGCCCGCGACCGTTATCTCTGCGGCGCCGAGGGAGTCGAGCGCCTTCACGACCGCGCGGGCCGCGCCCCCGGCCCCCAGCACGAGCGCGCTCTTGCCGCGCGGGTCGAACCCCGCGTCGCCCGACAGGAACTCCGCGAAGCCGTCGACGTCGGTGTTGTGGCCGACGAGGCGGTGGCCGAGACGCTGAATCGTGTTCACCGCGCCGACCTCGCGCGCGTCGCCCGACACCTCGTCGAGGTGCTCGGTCACCGCCTCCTTGTGCGGCATCGTGACGTTCGCCCCGATCGCGCCGAGCGCACGCAGCCCCCCGACCGCGTCGCCGAGCAGCGGGGGCTCGACCGGCCACGACAGGTACGTCCAGTCGAGCGACGCCCGCCGGAACGCGACGTTGTGGATCACGGGCGACAGCGTGTGCTCGAGCGGCCATCCGAGGATGCCGACGAATCCGGAGGTGCCGCCGCCCCTCACGAGCAGTCCAGCGCCTGGTACGCGGCCTTGTCCTGCAGGAACTCGTCGTAGGACTCGCTGAAGGCGTGCCGGCCGTCGCAGTCAGCGAGCACGTAGAAGAGCCAGTCGCCCTCTGCGGGCTCCGCCGTCGCCTGCAGCGCCTCGGCCCCCGGAGCGCCGATCGGCGTCGGCGGCAGGCCCGGGTAGAGCCGCGTGTTGTAGGGGGAGTCGACCGCGAGCTCCGAGACCGTGAGGTCGAGCTCGTGGTCGCCGATCGCGTAGTTGACGGTCGCGTCGATGCCGAGCTTCTCGCCGATCTCCAGCCGGTTGTAGACGACCCGCGCGACCTTCGGGCGCTCGGAGTCGATCTTCGCCTCGGCCTCGACCATCGACGCGATCACGAGCGCCTCGTAGCGCGAGTAGCCCATCGACTTGGCGACCGCGAAGTCGAGCGGCGCGACCCGCTTCTCCATCTCCTCCACCAGGCGGCGGGCGACCGACACCTCGTCGTCCTCCTCGCCCACGTGGTACGTCGAGGGGAACAGCAGCCCCTCGTGGCTCGTCTCGCCGGGGGGGAGCAGCTTCGAGCGCACCTTGCCGTTCGACAGCACCTTCAGGAAGCGGTCGCCGGACAGATCGGTCTCCTCCTCGAGGATCCGCGCGAAGTCCTCGAGCCACAGCCCTTCGGGGAACGTCACCGGCACGAACTCCGGGACCGGCGTGTTCTCGACCAGCGCGGCGAGCGCGTCCTTCGCGGTGAGGCCGGTCCTTATCTCGTAGCGCCCGGCCTGTATGTCCTCGGCCCCCCCTTCGAGGTACGCGGCGATGCGGAAGCCGAACGCCGACTCGATCACGCCGGCGTCTTCGAGGATCTTCCCGATGATCTCGACGCCGGCGCCCTTCGGGACGACGAGCGCGACCGCCTTGCCCGGATGGCTCGTCCCGAACACGCCGATCGACCGGAGGTAGAACGTCGCGGCCAGCGCGGGGACGCCGAAGATCACCGCGAGGATCACGAGGAGGAGGACGACGCGTCCCCGGCGCGTGAGGCTCATCGATGCGAGTCCAGGTAATCCTGGAGCATCACCTGCGCCGCCACGGCGTCGCGCAGGCGCTTGCGCGCGGCTCGATCCGCGCCGCCGGCGCGCAGCCCCCGCTCCGCGATCACCGTCGTCAGCCGTTCGTCGTGCTCGACGACCTCGATCCCGAGAGCGGCCCGGAGCGTCGCTACGAAGGGGGCCGCGTCCTGCACCGCCCGGCCGGCCTCGCCGGACAGCGACACGGGCCGGCCCACCACGACGAGCGTGACCCCGTGTTCGCTCACCAGCTCCGCGATGCGTCGGACCGGATCGGTCGCGGCGACGTCGATCACCTCCAGCGGCCGCGCGAAGCGCGTCTCGTCGTCCGCAAGCGCGACCCCCACCCGTCGCTCCCCCGGATCCACGCCCAGGATCATGTCGAGGACAACGACTCCCGTGCGGCCGCGGCGACGGCTTCCAGCGCCTCGTCGAGCTTGTCGGCCGCCGGTCCTCCGGAGATCGAGAGCTCGGGCTTGCCGCCGGCGCCGCCGCCGAGCAATCCGGCGCCGGGCCCGAGCAGCTCGCGCGCCGACAGCCCCCGCGACACGAGGTCCTTCGACAACGCGGCGACGAGGTTCGCCTTGCCCCCTCCGGACGCTCCGAGCACGACCACCACCGAGCCGAGTCGCCCCTTCAGGCTCTGCGCGAGCTTGCGCAGCGCGTCGACGCCGAGGTCGCGCCGCGCGACGACGATCCTCGTCCCGTCGAGGTCCTGCGCCGCGTCGGCGAGCGCGGCCGCGTCCGCCTCGAGCGAGCGCTGCTCCGTCTCCGCGAGCTTGCGCTCCAGCTCCTTGTGCGACGACACCAGCCGCTCGACGCGCTCGGCCACCTCGTCCGGGTTGGTCTTCAGGACGGCCGCGGCCCGCGTCAGCACCGCGAGCTTGGACTCGAGGAACCGCAGGCCCTCCTCGCCGACGAGCGCCTCCACGCGTCGCAGGTTCGCGCCGACGGAGCTCTCTCCCGTGACCACCACGACGCCGATCTGGCTCGTGTGCGCGACGTGGGTGCCTCCGCACAGCTCCTTCGAGTAGTCGCCGACCTCGACGACGCGGACGAAATCGCCGTACTTCTCGCCGAAGATCGCCATCGCGCCGATCGAGCGCGCGTAGTCGAAGCTCGTCTCGTAGGCGCGCACTCCGTCGTCCACCGCGACGCGCGTCTGGAGCTCGCCCGACACGTCCGCGAGCTGCTCGCCGGCGAGCGCGTCGAAGTGGTTGAAGTCGAACCGCAGCCGTCCGGGCTCGACGAGCGACCCGGCCTGCGTCGCGTGCTCGCCGAGCCGGTCGCGCAGCGCCCAGTGGAGGATGTGGGTCGCCGTATGGGCGCGCTCGCATCCGTGACGGAACGCCGCGTCGACCTCGAGCTCGACCTCGTCCCCGACCCTGAGCTCGCCGGCGCGCACCTTCACGCGATGGCCCGTGAGGCCGGGCACGAGCCGGCGCGTGTCGAGCACCTCGGCCCGGCCCGACACCGACCGCACGCCGCCGCGGTCGCCGACCTGTCCGCCGCCCTCCGCGTAGAACGACGTGCGGTTCAGCACGAGGTCGACGACGTCACCCTCGCTCGCCACCGGCACGCCCTCCGCGCCGTCGACCATCCCGATCACCTTCGCGTCGGAGCGCAGGTGCTCGTTCCCGATGAAGTCGGTGCCGCCGTGCTCCTCGAGGAGCGCGAGCGCGGCGTCCGCCGACGCGGCCTCCTCGCCGGTCTTGCGGGCGGCGCGGGCCCGGTTGCGCTGCTCGGCCATCAGGACCTCGAACGCCTCGATGTCGACGTCGAGCCCCGACTCCCCCGCGATCTCGACCGTCAGGTCGATCGGGAAGCCGAAGCTGTCGTGGAGACGGAACGCGGCGTCGCCCGGCAGGCCCGCACCGAGGTCGCGCGCCTTGCCGATCTCGGTCTCGAGCGCGCCCATCCCTTGACGCAGCGTCGCGTCGAAGCGCTCCTCCTCGCGCTGCGCGACCTCGACGATGAAGTCGCGGCGCTCGACGAGGTCCGGGTAGGCGACACCCATGAGGTCGATCGTCGTCGTGATCAGGGACGGGAGGACGGGCTCGTCCCGTCCGAGCAGGCGCGCCTCGCGGATCGCCCGGCGCATGACGCGCCGCAGCACGTAGCCGCGCTCGGTGTTCGACGGCATGACCCCGTCGGCGATCAAGAACGTGAGCGACCGGCCGTGGTCGGCGAGGATGCGCAGCGCGCGATCCGTGCGCGCGTCGGACCCGTACGTCCTGCCGGTAAGGCTCGACGCGGTCTCGACGAGCGTCCCGATCGTGTCGGTCTCGTAGATCGACCCGACGCCCTGCAGGAACTGCGCGAGCCTCTCGACCCCGGCGCCCGTGTCGATGTTCTTGCGCGGCAGCTCCGCGACCGGCTCGATCGCGGCGTCGCAGTCGTTCTGCATGAACACGAGGTTCCAGATCTCGAGGTAGCGGTCCTCGTTGCCGATCGGCCCCCGCTCCGACGGCTCGCCGAAGCGCTCGCCTAGGTCGACGTAGATCTCCGAGCAGGGGCCGCACGGGCCCGCCACCCCCATCGACCAGAAGTTGTTCTTCTTGTCCCAGCGAAGGATCCGCTCCGGACGAACGCCGACGCCGTCTGCCCACACGTCGCGGGCCTCGTCGTCGGTCTCGTAGATCGTGACCCAGAGCAGCTCGGGGTCGATCCCGAAGGCGTCGGTCACGAGCTCCCACGCCCACGGGCACGCCTTCTCCTTGTAGTAGTCGCCGAACGAGAAGTTGCCGAGCATCTCGAAGAACGTGAGGTGGCGGACGGTCCTGCCGACCTCGTCGATGTCGGTGGCCCGGAAGCACTTCTGGACGCTGAGCGCCCGCCGCCACGGCGCCTGCTGCTCGCCGAGGAAGTACGGCTTGAACTGGTTCATCCCCGCGTTCGTGAGCAGGAGCGACGGGTCGTTCGGCACGAGGGACGACGACGGGACGCGCGCGTGGTCCCGTTCTTCGAAGAACGCGACGAACTTCTCGCGGATCGTGTTGGAGTCCACCGGCGCGCCTTTGGCTAGGAGGTCAGACGCGGTCGCCGGGACCGGGCGCCGGCGCCTGGGAAGCTCGCGCATTGCTCTCCTCGAGCTTCTGGTTCACCTTGTCGAGCAGGGTCCCCGTGATCGCGTTCGGACGGAACCTGTCGCGCTGCCGCTTCATCCACCGGTCGGCCTGCAGCGCGCCGACGGCGCCCACCCCGATCCAGAACAATCGTCTGAGCATGAGGCGACCTTACCTTCAGTGGGCCTAGCGGGGCGCCCCCAGCAGCTTGCGCCGCGCCCGCTTGGTGTTCTTGGCCTCGGGCTCGTCCGCGGCCTCGGGCTCGTCCGCGGCCTCGGGGGCCGCGGGGTCGAGGTCGACGTCCTCCGGAGGCGCGGCTTCGGGGGTCTCGAGGAAGCTCCGCAGCGTGCTCACCGCCGAGGAGAACTCGGACACGCGCGAGCCGATGTCGCCGACGGTGCTGTGCGCCTGGTCGAGCATGTCGCGCGCCCGGTCCCGTGCGTCCGCCACGAGCTTGTCGGCCTCCGCACGTGCGGCGGCGAGCAGCGACGCGGCCTCGCGCCGCGCCGACTGAACCGTTGCCTTGGACTCGTACTCCGCCGACTCCCGCACCTCGGTCGCCTCCGCGGACGCCCGCGTCAGAAGCTCGGCGACGTCGTGCTCGACCCGTTCGCGGATCTCCCTGGACTCTGTTTCGGCCGTCTCTCGGAGGCTCGCGCGCTTCGCCTCCGCCTTCGCGAGCGTCGCCGTCACCTCGCCCTCGGCGCGGGCGATCGTGCCGGCCGCGGAGCGCTCCGCCTCGAGCAGCATCTCGCCGGCGCGGCTCCGCTCGGCTGCCGCTTCGGCCGCGGCGGCACGCCGGATCTCGTCCGCCTCGGCGACCGCCTCCCCCCGCAGCGCGGAGGCTTCGGCGGCCGACTGCCTGCGCAGCGCGGTGGCCTCCTTCTGCGTGAGCTCGTAGAGCTCCGCGGCGCGGCGGCGCAGCTCGTCCGCCTCCTTCTCCCGTGCCGACCGCAGCTTGAGCATCTCCTCCTCGGCCCGTGCCTTCGACGCCGCGATCTCGTCGCGGGCCGCGGCCCGGAGCGCCGCGATCTCGTCGTCGGCCTGATCGCGCAGCCGTGCGGCCTCGGCCGCGGCCTTGCTGCGCGTCTCCGCCGCTTCGCGCGACGCCCGGCTCTTGAGCTCCTCCGCTCGCTGCTCGGCCCGGCTACGACTGTCGGCGATCTCCTTCTCGACCGCCCCCCGGGCGTCGGCTGCGGCCGCGTCCGCGCGCTTGCGCATCTCGACGGCCTCCGAGATGGCGCGGGCGCGGATGTCGGTGGCCTCTTCCTCGGCGCGGGCGCGCGCGGCCCCCGCC
>JALZEG010000104.1 GCA_030862185.1 Actinomycetota bacterium | reverse complement strand
CGGTGCGCGGGATCGACGTCGGTGAGATCACCGCGGTCGATCCGCACGGCGCCGCGGTGCGCGTCACCATGGAGATCGACGAGGAAGTGCGCGTTCCTGCCGGCGCGCGCCTCTCCATCGTGCCGATCACGGTGATCGCCGACCGCTACGTGCAGCTCGACCCGCCCTACGACGGGGGCCCGGCGCTCGACGACGGCGACCACATCGGCGTCGGCCGCACAACGATCCCGGCGGAGCTCGACGACGTCCTTACGCAGCTCGAAGGGCTGCTGACCGCGCTGGAGCCGGAGCCGGGCGAGGACAACGGGCCGCTGGCCCGGCTCGTCCGCAATCTCGACGAGGCGCTGGAGGGCCGCTCCGACTCGCTCGCACACGCGCTGAAGGGTTCGGCGACGGGACTGGAGACGCTCGCGAGCTCCGAGCAGGACATCCGGAGTCTGATCGCGAACCTCGACTCCCTGTTCGTCGTGCTCGCCCGCCGGTCGAGCGAGATAGGCCTCGTCAACGAACGCTTCCGGGCGGTGGCGGAGTCGCTCGCCGGTGACCAGCGCGCGCTCGAGGGGACGATCGAGAACCTCGCGTTCCTGTCGCGCGAGGGGGCGTCGCTCGTGGAGAAGAGCGGTGACGACCTCGGGATCGCGTTCGGGCGCTTGCGCGCCATCGTCGACGGGGTGCTGCGCCACCAGGACCAGCTCGAGAAGGGCGCGCGCTGGACGAACGCGATCGCGCAGGCCCTCGGCGAGACTGATTCGTCCGGCCGCGGCCGCTGGGCCTATTCGGGCCGGCAGGCGCCTCCGGGAACGGAGCGCGCGGGCTACAACTACCGGCTCGACTCGCGCGACTCGATCTCCTGCGAGCGACTGCGCGCCATCGTGCGGACGATCCTGATCCTGACGCCGGACGCGACGGTCGACGACCTGCTCGTGGCGGTCAACGCGCACCTTCCGGACTTCTACGAGGACGACCTGGAGTTCCTCGTCCGCCAGCTGATCCCGGTCTGCACCGACATCCGCAACCCGCAGCCGGTGAGCGCGCGCACCAAGGCCGTCGTGAGGCGCGTGGCCGCGCAGGTCGGGGAGGAGCGGTTCGCGGAGCTGCTCAGCCGCTGGTTCTGGGAGGGCGCCCGATGAAGCGTCTCGGCGCCGTCCTCGTCGCGCTGCTCGGCCTCGCCGGCAGCTCCTGCGCTCTGATCACGAGGGACGCGTCCCCCGAGGTCGTGGCGTACTTCGCCGACGTCGGGGACCTCGTCGAGAAGGGCGGAGTACAGGTCGCCGACGTCGAGGTCGGATCGGTCGAGGAGATCGACCTCGTCCTGGAGGACGGTCGCATGCTCGCCCGCGTCACGATGTCGATCGACCGGGGGGAACGCATCCCGGCGGGCGACCTCGGCGCGGTCGTGCGGCAGACGTCGCTGCTCGGCGAGCAGTTCGTGGAACTGGTGCCCGCGGCGTCCGGCGCCCCATTCGTCGGATCGAATCAGGTCACCATCCCGGTCGAGCGCACGGACCGCATCGTCGACGTCGAGACGTTCCTCGGGGACCTCTCCGCGTTCGTCGGCGGGGGCGGGCTCGAGGACCTCAACTCGTTCACGCACGCCCAGGCCGTCATCCTCGAGGAGCGCGGCGCCCGGCTCGGCGAGACGATCGAGGAGCTCGAACAGTTCACGTCCGTCCTCGCGGGGCGGCGCTTCGACGTCGAGGCCGCGATCGACAGCCTCGCGTCCGCCGGGACGACGCTCGCGTCGAACCGCGACACGCTCGGCTCGTTCCTCGACTCGCTCGAGGAGGCGAGCGCCCTGCTCGCGGAGCAGGGGCCGGAGCTGCGGCGCCTGTTCACGTCGCTGCGGCGTTTCGGCACCGTGAACGCGCGCTTCCTCGTGCGCCACGAGGACGCGATCGACCGGCAGTTCCGCGCCCTCCGTCCGATCCTCGCGGGCCTCGCGGGTGCTCAGGGCGAGCTCCGCGTGGACATCGCGCAGCTGCGGACCTTCTTCGAGCTGTTCCCGAAGAGCATGGGCGGGGGCCCCGGCGGGACCGGCAAGGGCGACTACATCCAGGCCGAGGCCGTGCTGTGCGAGGTCCTGTCGCAGTGCGGCACGAAGGGCGAGAAGGGCGACGTCCCGGGGGAGGGGTCGTGAGGATCACGCCGCGTCTCGCCGTCAACCTCGTAGTGGTGCTGCTGTTGTTCGTGCTCACCGTCGGGTGGGTCCTGACGAGCGTCGTGGGTCCCGAGATCACCGGAGGCCGGTTCACCGTCACGGCCGACTTCGCCGAGTCCGGCGGTGTCTTCACGAACCAGGAGGTCACCTACCGGGGTGTGCTCGTGGGGCGCGTCGGCGACCTCGAGCTCAACGACGACGGCGTTGACATCGAGCTGCTGATCGACGGCGAGTGGGAGGGGCGCATCGCCGCGGACTCGATCGCGAGGATCCAGAGCAAGAGCCCGGTCGGCGAGCAGTTCGTGAACCTCACGCCCGCAGGTTCGAGCGACGCCACGCTGGGAGACGGCGACCGGATCGCACGCGAGAACACGGAGCTCCCGGTCGACTTCCAGCGGCTGCTGGCCGCGCTCGACCATGTCCTCGCCGACGTGCCGCCCGAGGCGTCGCGCCGGGTCGTGCAGGAGCTCGCGGCGGGGTTGCGAGGCCGGGGCGACGACATCTCGACGATCCTCGCTTCGCTCGGGACACTCGCCGACACGTTCGCCGACGTGGCGCCCGAGCAGCAGCGTCTCCTCGACAGCTCGACGCGCGCGGCCGCCGAGTTCCTCCGCACGAAGGATGCATTCGCGGCCGCGCTGCGCGCGGCGGATCGGGTCGCGGCCGGCATCGGCGACGAGCCGGAGGAGCTGCGGGCTCTGTTCGCAGCCAACGACCGCGTGGCGCGGGCGGGGATCAGGCTGCTCGCGCGCCGCAGCGACGACTTCCGGTCCGGCGTCGGCGCGTTGAGCGACCTCGTCGCGTTCCAGCTCGACCAGCGCGCCCAGATCGAGGGGGCCCTGGAGTACCTGCCGGGCTTCCTGCACACGATCGAGGACGCGTCGGTGCCGTGGCGCTCGCCGGACGGCCGCAAGTTCTACCGGATCCGCGTCGGGCTCGTCCTCGACAACGTGCCGTCGTCGTGGCCCTGCAAGTACGAGGTCCCGGACGAGTGGGAGCGGTTCCCGTTCGAGCGGGTCGAGCGCCCCGTGCGGACGTCGATGCAGTGCATCGAGTCGGCCGACGAGCTGTCCCGAGAGGTCCGGGTGCTGGTGCGATCGCTGAAGGCATGGTCGACGGCGCAGCCGGTCGAGGAGAAGGCCGCGGAGGAGCCGGAGGCCGAGGCGAAGCCCCTGCCCGAGGCAAGCGACGACGACCCGGCCGCCGACGAGGGGGTCGAGGCAGTGGAGACGTACCTGTTCCCCGACGCCTGGGAGGAGCCGGACCTCTAGCTGAACTTCACCTCGGCTATCTGGAGGACGGTGGGAAAAGGGTCACTGTCGCCCCTCACGATGGATTCGTGCCTGAGATCGCTAGGTTCGCCGGTGTGACCATCCACCTCTTTTACGGCGACCATCCGCCGCCGCACGTCCACGTGAGGTGGGGTGGTGGCAGCGCAAAGTCGGTCTTGGCGGTGACGTGATCGAGGGAACGCTGCCCGTCGGTCGCCGTCGCCTGATCCTCCGGTGGATCGCGAGGAACCAGAGCTACCTGGCAGAATTGTGGGAGAAGGCTGCCGCTGGAGAGCAGATTCCATGAGATCGAAGCGCAACGGTGCGAGTCCCGTCGACGTCGTCGAGGTCACCCCCCTCGGCGGGTACCGCGTCGAGCTGCTGTTCTCTGACGGTCACCGGGCCCAGCGAGACCTCGGCCCTTACCTCGTGGGCCCGGTCTTCGAGCCCGTTCGCGATCTCGACTACTTCCGGAAGGTCCGCGTCGATCCTCGGTCGGGGACCATCGCGTGGCCGAACGGGGCCGACCTGGCGCCCGATTCGCTGCGTTCGGAGACGGCCCCGCGGGGTTGACGAGGTCCGCGCCGTAGATGGTCCCGGGTGCGCCGCACCCGACCAACCCCCGGGCGACAATGGGGCCATGGCCGTCGAGCGAACCCTCCACCGACCACCCGCCGGGACCATCCCGGCCGCTCCCGGCGCGTATCTCTTCCGCGACCGCCAGGGCCGCGTGATCTACGTCGGCAAGGCCAAGTCGCT
>JALZEG010000366.1 GCA_030862185.1 Actinomycetota bacterium | reverse complement strand
CCGTCGCGCCACGCGCTGGCGCACACCGCGTCGGCGAGCGCCTCCGCGCTCCGCCGCAGCCCGCGCAGCTTGAGCGCGAGGACGAGGTCGCGAGCCGGACCCTCGTAGAGACACCCGGCGACGAGGCGCGCGAGCGGCGGCGACGGATCGAGCGGCGGACAGACGACGAGCCGGCCGGCGCAGTCCGCGCAGAGGACGTGGCCGAGAAGGTCGCAGGAAGCGCAGCGAGGGGGGCCGGCGAGGTCGAGCACGCCACGACGCTACGCGCCGGGTGTGACAGGAACGGCTAGGTCCCCTCTTCCCAGCCCTCCAGGTACGCGCGCTGGTCAGCCGTCAGCTCGTCTATCCGCACGCCCATCGTCTCGAGCTTCAGCCGCGCGACCTCGCGGTCGATCTCGTCGGGCACCCCGTAAACCTTCTTCTCGAGAGTCGCCGCGTTCTGCGCGAGCCACTCGCACGAGAGCGCCTGGTTCGCGAACGACATGTCCATGACCGACGCAGGGTGGCCCTCTGCCGCGGCGAGGTTGACGAGGCGCCCGTCCGACAGCACGTAGATCTTGCGGTCCCCCTCCAGAGAGAACTCCTCGACCTCCGGCCGCACGATCCGTCGCGCCGACGCCATGGAGCGCAGCCCGGCGAGGTCGATCTCGATGTCGAAGTGGCCCGCGTTGGCGAGGATCGCCCCATCCTTCATCACGTCGAAGTGGTCCGCGCGCAGCACGTGCTTGTTGCCGGTGACGGTGACGAAGACGTCGCCCTGCGTCGCGGCCTCGCGTCCCGGCAGCACGCGGTACCCGTCCATCGCGGCCTCCAGGGCCCGCGTCGGGTCGACCTCGGTCACCACGACGTCGGCCCCCATGCCCTTCGCGCGAGACGCCACGCCGCGGCCGCACATCCCGTATCCGCACACGACGACGGTGCTGCCGGCGAGGAGCACGTTCGTCGCGCGGATGATCCCGTCGATCGCCGACTGCCCGGTCCCGTAACGGTTGTCGAAGAGGTGCTTGGTGCGCGCGTTGTTGACGCTGACGATCGGGTAGCCCAGGACGCCGTTGGCCTCCATCGAGCGAAGCCGGATGACCCCGGTCGTCGTCTCCTCGGTGCCGCCGATGATCTCGGGGAGCTGGTCGGGCCTTTGCTGGTGCAGCATCGTGACGAGGTCGCCGCCGTCGTCCATCGTGATGACGGGACGCCGGTCGAGCACCGCCTTGATGTGCCCGTAGTAGTTGGCCTCGTCGACGCCGCGGATCGCGTAGGTCGGGATGTCGTACTCGGCGACGAGGCCCGACGCGGTCGCGTCCTGCGTCGACAGCGGGTTCGACGCGCACAGCGCCACGTCCGCGCCGGCCGCGGACAGCGTCCGCATGAGGTTCGCGGTCTCCGTCGTCACGTGCAGGCACGCGGCGATCACGAGGCCGTCGAGGGGCTTCTCCTTCTCGAAGCGGGAGCGGATCCGCTCGAGCACCGGCATCTGCCGGTCGGCCCACTCGATGCGCAGCCGCCCTTCCGGCGCGAGCGCGAGATCCCGTACGTCGTTGTCGACGGTCATGTAATCGCCTCTCCTGGTCGGTCGGGCTTCTCGGCCTCGTCGACCAACAGGACCGGGATGCCGTCGTCGATCCGGTAGCGGTAGCCGCACTCGCTGCGGCACACCAGAGCGGACTCGCTCTCGAGGTGGTCGAGCTCCCCGCGACAGTTCGGGCAGACGAGGATCTCCAGCAGACGTTCGTCTAGTGCCATGGGAGGTGATTCTGACGCAAAAAATAGGGGGCCGGTCTCCCGGCCCCCGATGTCGCTCCGCTAAGTGTGCGTACTTCTCGATCACAGCGTCGGTCTCACCGACACGAACTGCACCATGCCCCCGCCGACGAGCAGCAGGGCAAAACCGAACAACACGAAGGCCAACGTCTCCGAAGACCCCGTGAAAGGAAGTTGCGCCGGCGGTTCTGGCGGACGTCTGTCCACTCGAACCGGTGGCTCCTCGCTGATGATCCGCCGTCTCTTCACCTGGGGTGGCTCCCCCGGATTGTCCGGCGGGCCCGGCTTGACGATGGGCGGCGTCACCTTCGGTCCCTCGGGCGGACCCGTCGGGTTCTTTCCCGGCGGCGTCGTTGGAGGGGTCTCGGGCTTGCTCGGCGGAGGTGTGGGAGACACAGGTGGCGACTCCTTCACCTTCCCGCCGCAGTGGCCGTTGTTGTCATCGTCGAAATCGTCGTCGTTGCCGCAGCCGTTGTTGCCGTCCTGGTCGTGCAGGTCGATCCCGCCGCTACCACCGGGCTTGTCGGTGCATCCGCCGCGAGGATCGTTCGCGGGGCTTGCGCCGCACTCGTTACGCATGGGTCCGACGTTGTCGTCGGGAGCAGACTCGGACTTCCCCTGGTTGCCCGAACCGCCCGGCTCCTCCGAACGGTCCTTGCCCGAGGGGTGCCGGTTGTCGTCGACCCCAACCTCTTCCTCATGCGAGTCCTCGATGGTCGTGACGGGATCCAGGTCGGCATCTCCGTCGTGATCGCCGGTGCCCGCCGTGGGCACCGGAACGTTCGCGCTGCTGCTGGACGACTGGCCTGGGCCAGCCTGGTGGTCGTCCTTGTGATGGGCCAGTGCGGCCACGGGCACGAGGGCGACCGAGACGAACAGAGCGAGGAGGATGGCGGTTGCCGGCGCCGTTAGGCGCTTTCCGATATCTCCCACCTCCTAGTTGGCTCGACTATCTCCTTTGGTCGATCGGCAACTCCTCTCCGCTCCGGCCCCGCGAAGGGCCGCAGGTAAACCTTCCCCATATATGGGAGAAAATGCAAAAGAGCTCGCCTTCCTGCGGGTTTGTCCCGTTACGAGCGGATTAAGGCGAGGACCTCGTCCCGCTTGGCCGCCATCAGCGCGTCGTCGCGCGCCTCGAGGTTCAGCCTCAGCAACGGCTCGGTATTCGAAGGACGGCAGTTGAACCACCAGTCGTCGAACTCGATCGTCAGCCCGTCGCTGGTGTCCTGCTTGCCGTCGGCGTACGCGGCCGCGAGCCGGTCGAGTGCAGCCTGCTGGTGCTCGACCGTCGAGTTGATCTCGCCCGACGCCGCGTAGCGCTCGTAGGGCTCGAGCATCCTCGACAGCGGGAGCCCCGACTCGCTCATCGCCTCCAGCGTCAGCAGCGCGGCGATCATCCCCGAGTCCGCGCGGAAGTTGTCGCGGAAGTAGTAGTGGCCGGAGTGCTCGCCGCCGAAGATCGCGCCGGTCTCGGCCATCACCTGCTTGATGAACGAATGCCCCACGCGCGTGCGGACCGGACGGCCGCCGTTCTCGGCGATCACCTCGGGTACCGCCCACGAGCAGATGAGGTTGTAGATCACGGCCTCGCCGGGGTGCTTGCGTAGCAGGCGCTCCGCGACGAGCGCGGTCGTGGTCGAACCCGACACGAGCTCGCCGGTCTCGTCCACGAGGAACATGCGGTCGGCGTCACCGTCGAACGCGACCCCCGCGTCACAGCCATCGGACAGCACCTTCTTCTGGAGGTCGACGAGGTTGGCCGGCTCGATCGGGTTGGCCGGGTGATTCGGGAACGTCCCGTCGAGCTCGAAGTACAGCGGGACGACCTCGAACGGCAGCTCGCGGAACACGAGCGGAACGGTTTTTCCGGCCATGCCGTTCGCGGCGTCGATCGCGATCCTCAACGGCTTCAGCACCGACGCGTCGACGAAGCCCCGGCAGTGCTCCGCGTACTCGGACAGGACGTCGCGCGGCGTCACCTTCCCGCGCGGGGCGCCGCGCGACGGGTCGCCCTCGGCGAGCGCGCGGATCTCCTGCAACCCCGACTCCGCGCCGATCGGAGCCGCCCCCGCGCGGCACAGCTTCATCCCGTTGTAATGCCCCGGGTTGTGCGACGCGGTGAACATCGCGCCCGGCAGGTCCATCCGTCCCGAGGCGAAGTAGAGGGCGTCGGTGGACACCTCGCCGACGTCGACGACGTCGGCTCCGGCCGCGGTCGCTCCGTCGGCGAACGCGGAGGCGAGGGCCGGTGACGAGACCCGCATGTCCCGCCCCAGGACGATCCGGCGGCCCGCGAACGCGGCGAACGCCGCTCCGATGCGTCGGGCGACGTCCTCGTCGAGCTGCTCCGGGTAGATCCCGCGGACGTCGTAAGCCTTGAAGATGCTCGTCAGGGACCCGCTCACGGGCCGCATCCTAAGGTCCCGGCTCGAACTGCCGGCCCGGAAACGTTGACGCCCGCCACCGCGGCTGGAACCATCTTCTGGAGATGAACACTTCCCTGCCGGCGCTCGACGCGGAGTGGCGAGAGCGAGCCGCCTGCCTCTCCTTCCCCTCGATCCTGTTCTTCGGCGTCGACGACAACGAGACGCCGGTCGAGCGCCGGGGCCGGGAGGAGCGCGCCAAGGAGATCTGCGCGGTGTGCCCGGTGAGGAAGGAGTGCCTCGAGTACGCCCTCGCGACCAAGGAGCCGTACGGCATCTGGGGGGGCCTGACCGAGGTCGAGCGCAAGAGCCGGCTGCGCGGCCGCGCGAGCTGAAGCCAGCACCGCTCGACCGCGTCCGCCGGACGGCGGGCCGGATCCGGAGCAGGGGGCCGCGGGAGGTCGCGGCCGTCGCGCGGAGCCGTCTGCACGAGTGGGTGCGCTCCGACGACGAGCTGATCGTGCTCGTGCGACCCGCGGCCGCCGAGACGCCGGACCTCCGCCGCGACCCGGGCCTGACAGTGCGGCGCGCGACGGCCGCCGACGCGGAGCTCTACGCGCGCGTGATCGGGACTGACTCCGCGGCGACGTTCCGGCGGCGTCTCACCGCGACGACCCACTGCTTCCTCGTCCATCTCGGTGACGACCTGCTGCACGCGAGCTGGGTCACGACGTCGGCCGCGTGGACGCGCGAGATCGGCGGCTTCCTCGTTCCGCCGCCAGGCGACGCGTACGTGTACGAGTCGTTCACTCACCCGGACGCGCGCGGCCGCGGCGTCTATCCGTTCGCGCTCGCCGGCATCTGCGACTGGGCCGCCGAGACGCGCGTGTCCCACGTGTGGGTCGCGGTCGAGAAGGGGAACGCGGCCTCGCTCAAGGCGATCAGGAAAGCGGGTTTCGAGCCGTCGTACACGATCCGCTACGCCCGCCGGTTCGGAAGGTTGACGGTGGCGACCGACCGGCCCGAGGGAAGGACGATCCCCGACGTCGTACGGAGGTTGCAGGGCTAGCCCGCGTGGGGGGTAGCCAAATCAATCCAACCACTCCATAATCGGAGAGCTACACCGCTTGAGACAAGACCTGCGGGCGCTCGAGGGCCGAGACCGAGACGGCGTCCTGCGGTTGAGAGCAATCCCAGCCCCAGGGCCACGCTACCGGCACGACCCCCTCAACTGGCACCTGTTGCCGGACGGGCTTCAGGCCCCGAGCGCCCGCATCTCCTCGGCGTCGGAATCAACCCGCCGGAACGGTTACTTGCGTTGGGTCTTCGACTTGGCCGCGATCGTCAGGATCTCGTCCAGGGCGATCGTGTCGCCGTCCCTCTTCCACCAGCGCGCCTCGCAGCGCCGGCACGAGTAGAACTGGACGGTCTCGTCCTCTTTCAGGTGGATCTCGATCTCGGTGGTGTCCTCGACACCGCACTCAGGACATCTCATTCGCACTCTCCCCCGTCCGGTTCCCTGCCGACGTGCTTCCATTTTGTTCCAACGGAGCCGAAAACGTAACCCCCTACCCCTTCGATTCCCCCGCGGGGAGCTCCGCGCCGATGTACCGGGACTTCACCTTCCCGTCCTCGCGGTAGTACGCGTACCAGTAGGGGCCGTGCGGGCAGGTCGTGCAGCCGGGCTTGCCGCACCTGACCGACTCGAGCCGGTACGTGACCGGCCCCGTCTCCTCTGCGCCGAACTCCTCGCCCTCGCTCCCGAGGTCGTCGCCCCTCGCCCGCAGCAGCCCACGGACGAAGATGAGCACGCGTCGCAGGTCGGGGTCGTCGAGCCTGCGCAGGTCGGAGTAGAGCCGCTTGTCGAGAGCCATCCCCTACATGATGCCCGCGCGGGCGCGTCAGGCGCTGTAGCCGAAGAAGAGCTGGCGCCGCGCGGGCTCGTCCGGCGGCGCGAGCGTCTCGACCGGCGCGGGCTCGTCGCGCTCCTTCGCCCGGTCGAGGAACAGCGGCGGCTCGGCCCGGTGGTCGTCGAGGACCCAGCCGCGCGGCGGCGTGAGCTTCTCCGCGCAACGCGTGCACAGGACGTACGAGTGCGGCGACACCTCGGCCGTCGGCGGATCGTCCAGGACCGCGCGTCGCTCCGCGTAGTCGTAACCGAGGATCGAGGCGCCGGGGTTGGCGCAGCCGGGCTTCGAGCAGGCATTCACGCCGCAGAAGCCTACGGGAGAGGTGCCGGGATTCCTCGGATTGCGCGGCGCGTGTGGCGCGCGGTCAGCCGGACCGGCCCCAAGACCTTCGACAGCACGACGGCGCCGGCGCCGAGCGCGATCAGCACGTAGCCGAGCCCGACCCACGGGCTCGCCGACGACCCGGTCCCGGGCAGCGGCTCGTTCGGATCCGGCACGGGGTCCACGGGCACGGTGGGATCGGTGGGGACCGCCGGGTCGGTGCCTTCCGTCGCCACCGGCGACGGCGCGATCAACGGGACGAACGGGTCGCGGACGCCGGTGTCGCTCTGGGCGAGCGCGGCGGGGGCCGCGGCCAGCAGCACGAAAACGATCGCACACAGACCCAGGAACTTCCTCACCCCACCAGAGTACGGCGCGCCGCGGCTTATCGGCCAGCGGCTCTAGGATCGCCCGATGCCGCTCGCCGACCTCGGAGACGTCTCGCTCCACTACAAGGACCACGGCGACCCGGCCGCCCCGCCGGCCCTCGGCGTCATGGGGTTCGCGCTCGACCAGCGCTACTGGGCGGCGCAGATCCCGGCGGTCACCGCGACCCATCGCTTCGTCACCTTCGACAACCGCGGGGTCGGCCGCTCGACCGGCGACGCGTCGGTGCCGCTCGAGACGATGGCCGACGACGCGGTCAGGCTCCTCGACCACCTCGGCATCGAGAAGACGGTCCTCGTCGGGCTGTCGATGGGCGGGACGATCGCGCAGCACGTCGTGCTCCAGCACCCCGCCCGCGTCTCCGCGCTGATCCTCGGCGTGACGTGGGCGCGCCCGCTCGAGTTCATGCGCCGCCAGGACGACATCGGACGCGTGCTCGTCGAGGCGCGCGGCCCCGAGTGGCTGATGGAGGTCGCGCTGCTGCGCATGTTCACCCCGAGGTTCTTCGAGATGGGGGCCGAGGCCCTCGACCGGATGATGCGCGCGCTGAACGCGCCCGGCGCCCCCGCGGGACCGACCGCCGAGACGCTCCTCGCGCAGATCGACGCGCTGACGAAGCACGACGTGCTCGGGCGGCTCGGCGCCATCTCGTGTCCCACTCTCGTCCTCGGCGGGAAGATGGACATGATGGTGCCGGGCTTCGCGTCGGAGGAGATCGCCGCGGCGATCCCGGGGGCCGAGCTGGCGATGTTCGAGTCCGGCCACGCCTGCATGATCGAGGAGATG
>JALZEG010000360.1 GCA_030862185.1 Actinomycetota bacterium | reverse complement strand
CCGTCGCGCGCTGGTCGTCGGTGATGACCAGCAGGATGTTCGGCGGCCTCGGTGGATCGACGGGGGCCGCGGGCGCGGACCCGCCGTCGCACGCCGCAGTCGCCGCGAGCAGCGCGATCGCGACGAGTCTCCGGAACGCACGCACGCCGGCCATTATCCGGCCCCCGCGGCGTTCCGGTGATCCCCAACGAGCGGGGGCCCCGGGCTCGCTCGCCTTACGCCGGGTGACGGTGTGGCTTGGTCTTGTCGGCGCGCCTGCAGACGTGCAGATCGTCGTCGACGAACAGCTTGATCGGCACGGCAACGACGCGGTACCGCCCGCGCCGGTCCGCGACCGTCCCGGAGAAGCGCCCTCGCGGGTTCGTCGCCGTGGACTTCAGCGTTTCCCACGACCCTGCGGCCCGTCGCTGGATCTCCACCGGGCGACTGCGGACACACGCTCTGAAACCGTCGTCGCGGTGGACGAGACGCAGGCGTCCGAAGACGAGCAGGTCGTCCCCGGACGCGTGGGCGAAGCGGAAGGCGATCCCCCGGCGGTGCATGGTCGGCGCGGGATGCGGTGCCGGCGTCTCCGAGTCGTCGTCGACGCTCGTGCAGCCGGGATCCTCGGGATAGTCCACGAGCCCGTCGCCGTCGTTGTCGATGCCGTCGCTGCAGATCGTCGAGTGGACGTCCTGCCAGCTCACCGTGAGGGTCTGCGAGATGCAGTTCCCCGCCGGCGGCGAGCCCCCTTGGCCCGCGGGCTGCTCGCACTCGTCGTCGTCCACGGCGGGGCCGCGCGTCGACCCGGCAACGTCCGGCGGGTCGATCTCGGCGACGATCGTCGAGGTGCCGAACTCCGCGGAGAAGAGCGTCGCGTGCGCATTCCCGTCGCCGCCCGTCGTGAGGAGGAACGAGCTTGCGCCGGTTTCGGTGAATGCGGCCGGTCCGGTCTCGCGTAGCTGCACCCGGACGTGTGGGACGGGCGTACCCCGATGATCGGTCACCAGCGCTGTGACCTCGTGCTCGTCGTAAGGCGAGCGCACGTGGACGGTCGTGTCGCAGGCGCCGCCCGTGGCGCTGCCGTGGCAGAGCTGGACATTGCGCGGGTCCGCGTCCTGTGCCGCAACGCCCGCGGGCGCGATGGCCGACGCGGTCGCGAGCACGGCGCCCATGATCCCGATCCGTCGCATCGCCACCCCCTCCTTTGTAACCCTCCTCACGAGTGACAACGTCCCGCACGACGCCAGGTTATGCGTACGGGATCCCGACGCGACAGAGGAGGGCCGAAGCCCTCCTCCGCAGCGCTCGCAGTCGCTACTCCTCCCCGAGATACTCCTCGCACTCCGCGCTGTCGGGGTCGACCTCAGACGGGTCGTCGTTGTCGACGTCGTCTTCCTTGTTCAGGATTCCGTCCGCGTCGTCGGAGTCCTTGTTCGGCACTGATCGAGAAGGGCCATCTCCGGCGGGTGCGAGGCCTGAGCCCATACGTGAGTGGGGCCGACGAACGGCCAAAAAAAGAGCCGGCCCCCGAAGGGGCCGGCTCTCACTGCTGCTCGCTTGCGTCAGCGAGTCACTACTCGACTACCGACGGCCGCGGCGGTGGCGGTGCCTCTTGGCCTTGATGGCCTTGCGGCAGATGTGCAGCTCGTTGAGGTCCTCGTCGAGGATCTCCTGGCGTGGTGCCACCGCACGGTACCGGGAGGCCTGGTCGAAGATCTCGACCGCGTAGCGCCCTCTCCGGTTCGTCGTGGTCGTCTTCTTGGTGATCCAGCGGCCGCTGATACGACGCTGGACGTTGACCGGCATGGCTCGCTGGCAGTCCGGGAAGCCCGGCGCACGGAGCCGTCCAAAGACGACCAGCCCGTTGCCCCTGGCACCCGTCCCGTCGTTGAACCGGATGCTGATCCTCCGGTCGTGACGGACCTTGTCCGGGTCCTCGTCCGGCGGGTTCACCGGAAGCTCCGAGTTGTCGGTGTCGTCGACACAGCCCGGGTCCTCACCGAAGTCGATGAAGCCGTCGCCGTCGTTGTCGATGCCGTCGTCGCACTCCGGCGGCGGCGGAATGATTACCGTCCATTCCTTCGTCAACGTCTGCGACACGCAGTTCCCGGCCGCCGGCTGGTTGTTCGTACCTGCCGGTGCCTCGCACTCGTCGTTCCCGGCCCCCGCCGTGCGGGCGGTGGTGTTCGCCGGGTCGATCTCCGCCACGATCGTCGAGGTGCCCTCGACGTCGGAGGTCAGGAGAACCGCCGCGAGACCGTTGGCGTCGGTGTTCACCGTCGCCGAGCTACCGCCCTGCGGCGTGAAGATGCCGGGGCCGGTCTCACGGAACTGCACGGGCACGTTCGCAACCGGGTTGCCCTGAGCGTCGGTGACCCGAGCGGTCATCTCGTGCTCGTCACCCGGCTCGTTCTCCTGCTCGCCGGTGACACAGGTCGTCCCTGCGACGTCACCGTGGCAGAGCTGGATGAACCGAGCCGTGCTCGGGCTGACCGTCCAGTCCTTGGTACCCGTCGCGGTTTGCGCCGGGGTGCCGGACGAGGCGGTCACCGTGGTGCGACCGACCTGCTGCGAGTACAGGCAGGCGAACGCGAAGCCCTCGGTGTTGGCCGTGACCGAGACGGACGTGGCGGCCGGAGGCTGCGCTGCGGTGGAGCACTGGCCGTTGGCGTTCGCCGCGAAGATGCGGCCCGGGCCCTGGATCGTGAACGTGATCTGGGCTCCCGCCAAGCGGCCGCTGTTCGCAGCCTGGCCCGCCTGGAACGCCGCCGCACAGATGCGGTGGAAGTTCGCCGCGTTGGTTGCCTGAGCGGGCTCGGGGCGGATCTGGTTGGTCGCGGTGCTCTCCCTGGCCGGGTCGGCACCCGAGGTCGTCAGCTCACACGCCGCTGCCGGGTTGGCAGGCGGGCCAGGAACGGCCGGCGAGGAGTTGACGGCTCCGCCGTCGTCCGCGTCCATGTCGAGCGCGACACCGCTGGTCGTGACCGCTCCGGTCTGCCACGTCTTGGTGGCCTGACCCTGCGGCTCACCCGGGTTGCAGGTGTCGTTCTCGGTGCCGCCCTGCTCCGAGCAGGCAACGATCGTGTCGGTACCGACCACCTGGCTCGTGTAGGTGAACGTCGCGACGCCGTTGGCGTCCGTCACCGCGTCCGTCATCCCGGCCTGCGCCAGACCCGCGTTCGGGCCCTGCGTGATCCGGAAGTCGACGTTCGCGCCCGGGACGGGCTGGCCGAACTGGTTGCGGACGGTCGCCGTCACCGTGTGCGGGGTGCCGGTCTGGTTGGTCGCGGCCCCCGGGGTGAGCGTGATCGTCCCGCCCTGGAACACGACGCCCGTCTGCCACTGCTTCGTGGCGCCGTCCTGAGCCGGAGCCGGGATCGTCTGGCCCGAGACCTGGCCGATGACCTCGATAGTGTCGCCGGCCAGCGGTGTCGGGTTCGTCAGCGTGACCGAGCAGCGGCCCGTGGCGTCCGTCAGACAGAACGTCTGCAGGGTGCCGGGCGCCGTGCCGATCTGGCCACCGGGCGTCGCGCTCAACGTCGCGTCGTTCGTCGAGTTGTCCGCGCCCGCCTGGTTGCCGTTGGTGCGGGCGCCGAACCTGAAGTCGACCCGGACGTTCTGCTGCCCGACGTTCTGAGCGTTCGTGACGATGGCCGTGAAGACCTCGTCCTGGTCGCTCAGGGGGTTGGTGCAGTCGGGCGTGCCGGCGTTGTCGATGCCCGTCTCGCCGACGTCCTGGTCGTCGTTCGTGCCCTGGCCGGCGCACTGAACGTCGATGGTCATGCCCTGGACAGGGGCGGTCCACGTCTTCTGCACCGCGTCCCGCGGCTCGTTCGCGTCCGGGCCCGCCGTACCACCGCCGGCCTGGTTCACGTAGAAGACGATCGTGTCGGTCCCCTGGGGGCCCGGCGGGTTGTCAGTGTACGTGCACGTCGACACACCCTGCGCGTTGGACGCGGTGCAGGTGTAGACGTTGAAGTTGCCCACGGTCGCGTTGGGGCTCGCGCCGGCGTTCGGGTTGGCGACGTCACCCGCCGGCTGCCCGGCGGCGTTCGTGGCGATGATGCTGTTCGGCGTGACGCCCGGAATGCCCTGGTTGTTGGCGCCCAGCAGCGTGACCGTCACCTGGTGCGATGTCCCCTGCGGGTTGCTCGCCGTCTCCGGCTCCGCTTCCACCCTCGTGACCGCACCCGCGCCACCCGGGGTCCACGTCTTGACGGCGGTGTCGGTCGGCTCGCCGGCCTGGAACGTGTCGTTGTCGGCGCCGACGTCGACCCACGAACGCACGTTGACCGTGGCGGTCTGGTTCTGCGGGACGTCGTTGATCGTGATGCCGAACGTGACCTGACCGTTGTTGTTGGTCGGTCCCACCTCGGCGTGGCGCGTCGTGTTCTGACCGGCCTGACCCGGCGTGTTGCCGGGGTTGTTGCCCGTGATGTCCGTGGTCGTGGCGCCACCGGGGCCACCCGTCGGGTTCGGCCCGGTCGAGTTGACCGGGTCGCAGAACGCGAGCTCACGCGTCTCGTTGGGCTCGGTGCCTGCGCCTTGCAGGACCTGCTCGACGTCAACGGTCTGGCCGACCACGGGGTTGCCCTGCTGGTCGGTGATCGTGACGGTGAACTCGTTGCACGTCCCCGCGGGGGCGCTGTCACCGTCGGTCATCGCCAGCGCGAAGGCGCCGCCCGACCACGTCTTCTGGACGTCGTCGAAGGGCTCGCCCTGGTCGAATATGCCGTTGTTGTTGTTGTCGGCGAAGACCCTGACCGTGTCGGTGCCGGCCGAGCCGTTGCTCGAGTAGGTGCACTCGTGCGTCTCGCTCTGTCCGGCAGGGAACGTCTGGTCCTGCGCGTTGTTGTCGACCGCACACGTGATCTCGGCCTGAGCTGTCTGCTGGCTGGCGTTGGGGCTGCCCGGCAGGATGTCGGCCCGGATCGTGGATCCCGTGGTCGGCAGGTTGTTCGCGCTACCCGCGAAGACGCCGATCGTGTGGAACGAGCAGCCCGCGCCCGTGCCGTTCACGCCACCGCCGCCCGGCGGGATCGACGTGCACGGAGCCGTGCTGACGGGGTTGGTGTCCGTCTCCGGCTCGGCGTTGATCTGCGTCGCAGCCGGCTGCTGGACCTCCGTCCACGTCTTCAGCATGACGTCGGTCTCGTCGTTGTCGACGGTGCCGGGAGCCTCGTTGTCGCAGTCGCCGCCGTCCTCCGGCGCGCCGGCCGGGATGTACTGGTCGTCGTCCCCGTCGTGGCTGATCCACGCGCAGATGACGTCGGTCCCGGCCTGGCCGTTGCTGTTGTAGGCCCGGGTGCAGGTGTTGCCCGGCGTCGGGTCGTTGCTCGAGCACTCGAAGTCACGGAAGTTCTGAGTGAAGTTCGTGTTCGGACCCGAGATGATCTCGAAGTCGATCAGCTGGCCCTCGGGCAGCGTGATCGGGTTCCCCGCGTTGTCGAAGAAGCTGCACGTGAGCTCGTGGCTGGTCCCGGCCGGATTCGTGTCGGTCTCCGGCGTGCAGTCGAGACGTGCGGGTCGATTCCACGTCTTTTCGACCACATCCGCGTCGTCGGCGTCGTCCGCGCCCTGCCCGGAGCCCTGAGCGGCCTCCGTCGCGCAGTCGGCGTCGTCGACGTCGTTGTTGGCGTCCTCGTCGACGAAGAAGCAGACGACGTCGGTGCCGGGGTTGTTGCCCGTCCACGTGAACGTGCACTGACCCGCGGCCGACTCGCCGGCGTCACAGATGTTGTCCGCGTCCGCGGGGGCGCCGGACTCGTTGCCGCCCGGGTCGTTCGGGCTGCCCGCGAGGAACTCGGCGTCGATCTGACCGCCGCTGGTCTGCTGTTGGTTGCCGGCGTTGGTCATGGTGCACGTGACGGTGTGCGTGAAGCCCTCGGGGTTCGTGTCGGCGTCGGGCGTGCAGTCCACGCGGATGTCGGCCTGAGCGACCCAGTTCTTCTGGACCTGGTCGTTCGGCTCGCCCGCCTGGAAGACGTCGTCGTTCTGCGCGCCTTCCTCGTCCGACCACACGTTGATGGTGTCCGTGCCGGCCGTGTTGCTCGTGTACGTGTACGCACACTGGAATGGAGCCGTGCCATCGGTCTGACACTCGAAGTCCGAGGGATCGGCGCCGGGATCGCCCGGCCCCTGGACGTCGAAGTTCACCTCTTGGTTCGCGTTGCTCGTAGTCGCCGTGACGGTGTGGTTGGTCCCGACAGCGTTGTTGTCGTTCTCCGGCTCTGCGTCCACGGTCGTGTGGGTAGCGAGAGCAGAACCCGTCAACGGGACTACGAGAGCAAACAGAACCATCAACGACGTCAGAATCGCCAACGATCTCTTGCTCGTATTACTTCGCACTACTGACAATCCGCACCTCCTCTGGTGACGGTCGTTCCTACTGGCACCTACTGCTGGAGCGCTACTACACGCTCCGTTTGAGTCCAACGACTCATCTTTGTAGAAGTTGCTCGCCCTACTTGGATTTCGAGACACCAAAACCGGCCGGGGCCTCCCAACCCGACCGCCGTCGCCGCTCGTTTTCGACTGCCTAATCTGATACCAGAAAATTCACTGCGTCGTGAGAACGACGCTCTCTGCTATCAGCGACTGCGCGGAGCAGTCTAGGACCAATTCGATGCGGATGGAACCGTTGACCGGCAGGCCTGCGGAGTCCGCTGCGGTCCCGCCGCTGCCGTACCTTCCATTAAAAGTCAGATGAACGTTGTGGCCTGAACTGCTTTGACCGGCCAACACACCACCACCGGTGTAGTTGACGACGAACCCCTTCTTTTGCACCGTGAACGCTGTCTCGAACGTCGAGCCGGTCTTCAGCCGCATGTCGATCGGGTACGAGCCCTCGTGGTCCGAGATCTCCGCGGTCATCGTCTGGTCGACCGTGCGGTGCGAGCAGTCGACGCGCGCACTGTGCGCGACCGGCGCGCGCTTCGTCGGCGTCTGCCCCTGCTGGAAGTAGAGCTCGGGCATGAACGGGGCCGGTGTCGGAGTGCTCTCCTTGGGGGTCGTGACGGTGCCGGAAGGCGGCGGGGGGCTCGCCGTGGCGGGCGTCGGTGAGGGTGACGGCGCCGTGGAGGGAGACGGGCTCGCGGAAGGCGGCGTCGTGGGCGGTGCCGACGGCCCGGGGTCGTCCGTAGGCGCCGGTGCCGTCGCGGGGTCGTCCTCCGGCGGCGCGACGCCGTTGGTCAGCGCGAACGATGGAGCCGCGCCGTCGCGGACCGAGTCGACGATCCCGGGCTGGGGCTCGGGTGGGGTGGTCGGCGGACTCGCCGTGCCTGCGAACGCGGCCCCCGCTCCGAAGACCACCGAGGTCGTGAAGGGGACGACCTTCTGCACCATGAACGAGCCGCACTGCTGGAGGACGCCGCTGCAGATCGAGGCCACCGGGGCGCTCTGCGACGCGGCCGCGTTCACCACGTGCTCCTTCACCGTCACGTCCGTCTCGCGCCAGCGCTGCAGCAGTCTCCCCGGCACGAGCATCTCCGCGAGAGGCGTCCACGACCGGCGGAAGCCCTTGCGCGCGCGGTGGATGAGCGCCTTCACCTGGCACTCGGTCATCCCGAGCGCGACGGCCACCTCCGCGTACGACAGCCCTTCGAAGTCGCGCAGCACGATGGCGGCGCGGTGCAGGGGTGGAAGCCCTTGCAGGACCTTGCGGACCCTGCGGCTCTCGGCCCTGCGGACGCTGACGGTCTCCGGATCGGTGTCGCTTGCCGACGTGAGGAAGTCGAGCTCGAGCTCCTCGATCGGGGTCGGCTCCACGGGCCGCCGCGAACGCGCGCGTATCTGGTCGAGACAGACGTTGGTCGCGATCCTCGTTATCCACGCGCCGAGCTGGTACCGGCCGTTGAACTTCCCGAGCGCGGTGTAGACGCGCAGGAACGTCTCCTGCGCGGCCTCCTGCGCGTCCTCCGGCTTGCCGAGCATGCGGCGGCACACACGGTGGACGCGGTCCTCGTACCGGTCGTAGATGACCTGGTACGCGCCCTTCTCCCCGCTCTGGAACGCGAGCGCCAGCTCCTTGTCGTCGGGAGAGGCGAGAGGAAGGTCTTCGACCGCGGTGTCGTCTGCGAACGGAGCGCTCATACGGTCCTCATCTACGGTCAGACTGACACCCGCGGGCGCTCGTCTGAATAGTCCAAAAGGACCAAATCCGGCGCCGCGATCACCGCCGCGACCCGGACCTGCCTTTCCTCGTCAACGGATAACGCCGCGGCTCCGATTTCGTTACTCGGTGCGCAGGAGCGCGACGCCTTCCGTCCAGGAAGTGACGACCTCGCACGACGATTCGTTCCCGAGCGTGCAGTACGTCGCCTGGAACAGCGCCCTCTTCGGGTCGAGCAGGCTCGCGAAGACGACGCCGGCATTGTCGACCGACCACATGACGGTCCCGGTCGCGCCGAACGTTCCGTCGACCGTCCGCGGCGTCGGGTCGTCCGGGGAGAACGTGACGATGCGCGTCGAGTCCTTCTGGGGGACGAGGCGCTGCCGCTCGCCCTTGCCCCTGACACCCTTGCCCTCGAGGCTCACGACCGCGGCGACCTGCGACGAGTCGTGCGCCCACGCTCCCTCGAGGAGCTGGTAGTCCCCGAGCTCCACGGTCACCCGCTCGTCTGCGAGCTCGCCGTCCTCGATCGAGATGAACTCGGTCTTCTTGGCGTTCGACTTCACGACCCATCGTCCGTCGGGCGACGAGTCCCAGTACTGGCTCGCCGGCATGCCGAGGTCGCCGGGATCGTCGTTCAGAGAGACGCTGATGGTCCTCGTCGGGTCGGCGAAGTCGCTCACGAGGATGCGGTCGCCGGCCCAGCCGAGGATCGAATACCTCCCGGGGTCGAGCAGGAGCGCCTCCTCGCCGGTGGAGGCCTCGACGACGCCGACCTGGACGGCGCCCGAGCAGCTCTCGCCCTGGCACTCGCGCGGCTCGACGGGGCGCAGGAAGGCGACGTGGGTCCCCGCGGGGTTCCACACCGGAGCGACCCCCGCGCCGTACTTCTCCTTGTCGTCGTTCTCGAGGTCGTAGAGGTGCAGGACCGGGGCCGCCGCGAAGTCGTCGTCGGGCGAGACCTTCGAGGTGACGTACGCGATCCAGTGCGAGCCCGGCGACGCGTAGACGCTGGGGCTGGGGACCGTGCCCGCCGGCTCTTCCGACTGCGTCTCGAGGTTGCGGCGGATGAGCGAGGTGCCGCTCATGTAGAGGACCTCGTTGGGCCCGCCCTCGAGGGTCGAAGCGGCGTTGCCGCCGAGCCCGAGGCCCGAGCCGTCGTCGGAGTCGTCGCTGCCGAGCAGCAGGAACAACACGACTGCGATCACGATCGTCCCTACGAGCCCGCCGCCGATCCACACGACCAGCGACCGTTCGTTCATGCGCACCTGGGAAGAACACCACCTTTGCTCTCGAAAGCGGCCAGGGGAGCCCGGCCACCATAAGGGGGTCCGAAAGCAAAGAGACGCGCTAGTCGAGCCCTTTCAGGTCCTCGGTCTCGCCCGCGGCCTCGAACGCCTCGACCTCCGCGGCCCCCGGCACGATCGAGCCCGCGCCCGGGACGGCCGCGGCGACGCTGCGAAGGACGGACGCGGTGACGCGCGTCAGCGCGACGTTCTTGCGCACGGTCTCTCCCCAGCACGGAAGCCCGTCGTCGGCGAGGTGACGGCCCTTCGGGTCCGTCTTCGGCCACCACCAGAACTGGGTCGTCGGCGAGCCGGCGTTCTCGACGCGGATGTCGAGGTGGTTGTGGCTCAACGAGCTGTAGCACCCGACCCCGGAGAACTGCGTCGACTTCGCGAGCTCCCGGCTCGTCCGGTTGTCGACCTCAGCGACGCGGTTGTCGGCCGCGGTGCCGTACATGTGCTGCGAGACGCGCGCTCCGCCGATGCAGTCGTTGTACGCGACGCTGCGATAGCCGGAGTTGATCCCGATCGGGTGCGCCCCGGCCTTCACCCTCAGGGCCTCGAGCCGCCACATCAGCCGCCGGACGTTCCTCTTCACGACGACCGGAGCGACCATGCCTCCGCCGAACGTCCCCGCGTACGCGTTCGCCTTCGCGGAGCAGCCCGGGTTGCGGTTCTGCACGAACTCGGACCAGTCGAAGTGGGCGGTGGAGCCGTCGTCGTCCTCGATCTCGTTCAACGCCGCGAAGACGCTGCGGCCCGCCACGCCGTCGACCTTCATGTCGTGGAAGCGCTCGAAGGCCTTCACGGCGCGCGCGGTCTTGCGGCCGAAGGCCCCGTCGATGCCCATCTCGGTCTGGTCGGCGCGGGGGAACCATCCCGCGATCCGCGTCTGCAGCGCGCGAACGTCCGGCCCCTCGTCGCCCCGCTTCAGCGGGCGCGTGAAGTCGTACGCGTGGGCCGCCGGCGCGACGGCGAGCGCGCACGAGAGCGCGGCCGCGAGCAGCCACGGGGCGCGCCGGAGGGTCGATTTCGCCATACCGCGAATGTCGGCGGCGGCGACCCCTCGTCTTGAATGACAAAATCCTCCCGAAGGGGTCGGGAAAAACCCCCGGCCGGGGGGTCAAGCCCGGGATGGAGGGCGCGCCCCGTATCATCCTTCGCATGGCATCGCGGCCCCCGATCAGAGTCGTCCTCGTGGACGACCACGACCTCCTGCGACGGGGGATCAAGACGATGCTCGAGACCGAGTCCGACATCGAGGTCGTAGGGGAGGGGTCGGATGGGACCGAGGCCCTCCCGCTCGTCGAGGAGCACCTGCCGGACGTCGTGCTCGTCGACGTGATCATGCCGACCAAGGACGGGATCGAGGCGACGCGGGAGGTCAAGGACGCGTTCCCGAACGTGGGCGTCGTCGTCCTCTCCGGCCACGACGAGCAGCGCTTCGTCTTCGACGCCCTCAAGGCCGGAGCGTCGGGTTACCTGCTGAAGACGGCCGACCTCGAGCAGGTCATCCTCACCGTCCGCGCGGTCGCCAAGGGGGAGGCGCTGATCGACCCGAACCTCGCGACGCAGGTCCTCACGCAGTTCCAGAGCTACCAGGAGGAAGAGGTCGCGGACGTCTACCAGCCGCTGACCCCGCGCGAGCGCGAGATCCTCCAGCTGATGAGCGAGGGGCTGCCGAACAAGACGATCGCGAGCCGGCTGTCGATCTCCGAGCGCACGGTGACCACGCACGTCGCGAACATCTACGCCAAGCTCCACGTGAACAACCGCGTGTCGGCGATCCAGGAAGCGATGCGCCGCCGCATCCTCGACTACAACCCCTGACGATCGCCCTGATGTCCGGCGACCTCAACGAGCGCATGCGGAGGTTGCCCGCGGTCGACCGCGTCGTCGCGCTGCTTCCGGACGTCCACCCCCGCACTGCCGCAGTGGTCGCGGGGCGCGCCGTCGACGCGGCGCGCGAGCGCGTGGCGGCGGGAGAGGA
>JALZEG010000345.1 GCA_030862185.1 Actinomycetota bacterium | reverse complement strand
CGATCCCGGATCCGAAGGTCGAGCTCGCGCGCGAGCGCATCCTGCTGCGCGGCGACCTGCCCTCGCCGGCGAACCCGCCGCCGGGTTGCCGCTTCCACACGCGCTGCCCCTTCGTGCAGAAGGAGCGGTGCCCCGACGAGGTGCCGGAGCTGCGCGAGGTCGGGGGCCACACGGTCGCGTGCCACTGGGTCGAGGAGATCGAGTCGGGACAGATCCAGCCACACGAGGCGGGCGTTCCGGTCTAACCTCGCGCCAACACCTATCGAGAGGAGACACGGTGGCCGGTTGGGGAGACGACCCGGAGCTCGAGAGACTGCGTCAGCTGATCGACGACGGCTGGGAGGTCGTCGACGTCACCGAGGACAACAGCTCCGGCGTCCCCATGGACACCGTCCGCCTGCGCAAGGGCGACCAGGAGACCGAGTGCGCCTCGGACCACCTCGCCTTCCACCGCTACGTCGAGGGACTACAAGAGGAGCAGTCCCCGCAGTAATCAGTGCGCGACGCCGATGTCGTCCGTGCCGCTGAAGCGCAGCCGCTCCGCCGTCTCGCGCGTCAGGTCCCAGTTCGATCGCGCGTACGGCCCCCGGTCGATCACCCGGACCGTCACCGTGCGGCCCCGGTACATGATCGCGACCTTCGTCCCGCAGGGGAGCGTCCGGTGCGCGACGCCGAGAGTGCTGTACCCGAGCGTCCGGCCGCACGCGGTGCGGTTGCCGTAGAACCCCGGGCCGTACCACGTCGCGAGGTCGCGCCGGTAGATCCGCAGCGAGTCCGCGCGCTTCTCGCCGAGGCTCACCGCGTCGCCCTTGAACCAGGCGCGCAGGATGCGGCGGCGGTCGGTCTCCTGCGGGCGGAACGTCGTCGAGAAACGGCCGTCGCGCACGCGCGGACGCGCCATGGTGAGCCACCGGCCGTCGTGGAACTGCTGCACCACGACGCGGCGCCCGCGCACCTTCGGGAACAGCGAGCCGGCGAGGCGGATCCGGTTGCCGGCGTACGCGTCGTCGGGCGACGCCTTGAAGCTCAGCCTCGACGTCACGCGGATCTCGCGCACGCCGCTCGACGCGCGGGTGCCCGCGACCTCGTCCTCGTAGGCGAGGCGGTACTTCGCGCTGGTGCCGAGGTCGTGGACGCGGAAGCGGATCTTGAGCTCCTGGCCGACCTGCTTGGTCTGCAGGTCGTTCCAGGCGCCGCCGGGTTGGCGGCGCTCGAGCGTCACCTCGGCCCCAGGCGACCCGTTCTTCAGGTGGCCCCGGACGACTGCATCCTTCTTGAGGCCGACCTTCCAGGGGGCCGAGTCGATCACCGGCCTCGGGGCCGGGGTCTGTGCGAATGCGGGAAGAGCTCCCGCTAAAGCCATGAGGGCTGCGAGCCCGGCGGCTCCGATCTGGTGGCGGCGCGTCATCGCGTCGTCTCCTTCCTGTGCCCGCGCGCGCCGGCAAGGCGCTAACGCCGGCCACGGCGTCGTTGGCTTTCGCCCTGGGGTCCGCCTCGCCGGGCGGTCCACAGCGGCCACCTCCCGCGAGGAGGCCGGAGCCCGGGAACTCTTGGAAGCCGCAACGCCTCCGGATGCTCAGGAGGGCAGCCGCCCGGGCCGGGCGTGTACGGCCGGGAAGGTAACGGAAGGTGCGAAAGGATGCAAACGAGGGGAGAGCGGGACCTGGCGGAAGGAGGCGTGAGGGCGAACTTATACTGAGCGAGCCTTGGGAAGAGCGCTGGTCCTGAACGCCTCCTACCAACCGCTGTGTGTCGTTCCGGTCCGGCGGGCGTTGGTCCTCGTCCTCAAGTCGAAGGCGGAGGTCCTCCACCACAACGGCCTCGTCTTCCGCTCCGAGTCGCTCGAGATCCCGGCCCCCAGCGTCGTGCGCCTGAACTACTTCGTGAAGGTCCCCTACCGGGCGCGGGCGTCGATGTCCCGGCGGGCGGTGTTCGTGAGGGACAACTTCGAGTGCCAGTACTGCGGCCGCCCCGCCGAGAACGTCGACCACGTGGTCCCGAAGAGCCGCGGCGGGGGCCATACCTGGGACAACGTCGTGGCCGCCTGCCGGCCCTGTAACTCCCGCAAGGAGAACCGCAGCCCCGCCGACGTCGGGCTCCGCCTGCGCCGCAAGCCCTCCGCGCCCCACGACAGCGTCTGGATCGTGGTCGCCGTGGACCGGGTCGACGACACCTGGGAGCAGTACCTGCGCCTGCCGGGCCTCCAGCTCGCCTAGCCGCGCACCGCGCGACGCCAACACGCGCAACCACATGAGTTTACGTACGCAACATGCGCAACTAATTCCAGCCTTGTAATTCCGGCCCCAAACATTGACTTCGGGAGGGCTGAGGTCTAGCTTGCCCACTAGGTGGAGTGAAGTGGAGGGAAATGGTGCACAGGGGAATGCAGCCAGAGGGCCCGACGCTCGCTCCAAACCGCAGTGGTGCAGGGGAGAGGCTTGAACTTCACCGGGGAGTACCGGCACACGATCGACGCGAAGGGTCGTCTCATCGTGCCGTCGCGCCTTCGGGAAGAGTTCTCCGGCGACCGGGTCACGCTCAGCCGCTGGATGGGCAACTGCATCTCGATGTGGTCCGAGGAGGGCTGGCGAAAGATCGCCGCGGCCCTCATGGAGCAGGGGTC
>JALZEG010000342.1 GCA_030862185.1 Actinomycetota bacterium | reverse complement strand
GCCAGGGGGGCCGCGGCGCACGAGCCCGCGCGCGCCAGGGCATCCAGGTTGTCCACGAGGTCGCCCGGCCGTTCGCGCAGCGCCCGCAGGACGGCCTCGTCCGCGGCGGCGGCTCCGTCCAGCGACGGGAGCGGTGCCCTGTCGGTCAGCCCCGCGGAGGTGTTCGCGCTCGCGACGAACGCGACCGGCCGATCGCCCGCGACGGCGGACAGGGCACGGGCGAACGACCGCCCTTCCTCGGGCCCGGCCCCCTCGGCGAACGCCACCGCCACCACCGCAGATGGAACGGCGAGCAGCCGCAGGGGGACGACGATCCCGTGATCGGCAGGGGTGTCCAGCAGCGGCTTCCCCCAAAGTTGTGCCAGCGCTGCGGCGAACGCCGCGTCGGTGGGCGCAGAGGCGTCGATCCCGCGGGGGCCGAACGCGTCCAGGTCCCCCGCGGCCCGCTCGTAGACGCCCGTCGACGGACCGTGCGGCGACGCGATCACGGTCACGTCGGGCTTCCCCAGGTCGATCGCCGCGACGGCCGCGACCACCGCGGCCGCTTGCTCGTCCCCGGCTACCTCCGGCAGGAGCAGCGGCGCGTGCGGCACGACCGCGCCCGTTCCGCTCAGTTGCAGCCGGCGCACCCCGGTGCGGACGCGGAGACGAGCGGGAGCGCCATCGAACGGGGGCGAGGCACGTCGGACTGCTCGCCGTCGAGCTCGCCCGAGAGGAAGTGCGGGTGAGCGGCCGTGATCCTCACCGTGCGGAACGACCCTTCCTCCGCGCCGTCGCTCGGGAAGTGCACGAGCTTGTTCTTGCGCGTCCGGCCGGTGAGCTTGCCCGGGTCCTTCTTGGACGGACCCTCCACGAGCACCTCGACTACGCTGCCGACCTCGGCCCGGTTCCTGTCGAACGAGATCGCGTCCTGCAGCTCGACCAGCCGGTCGTAGCGCTCCTGCACGACCTCCTTGGGGATCTGGTCGGGGAACGACGCGGCCTCGGTCATCGGCCGCGGCGAGTACTGGAACGTGAACGCGCCCTCGTACTGCGAGGCCTCGACGACCTCGAGCGTCTCGCGGAAGTCCTCCTCGGTCTCGCCGGGGAAGCCGACGATTATGTCGGTCGTGATCGCGACCTCCGGGATCGCGGCGCGGACCATGTCGACCTTGTCGAGGTAGCGCCGGCGCGTGTACGCGCGCTTCATCGACCTCAGGACGCGGTCCGACCCCGACTGCAGCGGGAGGTGGATGTGCTCGCACACCGACCCGCACTCCGCCATAGCGGCGACGGTGTCGGCGCGGAAGTCCTTCGGGTGGGGGCTCGTGAAGCGGATCCTGCGGAGGCCGTCCACCTCGTCCAGGGCGTAGAGGAGCTTCGAGAACAGCGGCGTTCCGTCGAGGTCCCGGCCGTAGGAGTTGACGTTCTGGCCGAGCAGCGTCACCTCGACCACGCCGTCGGCGACGAGGCCCTGCACCTCGGCCACGATCTCGCCCGTGCGCCGCGAGATCTCCGCGCCGCGGACCGCCGGGACGATGCAGAACGTGCACGAGTTGTTGCAGCCGATCGAGATCGAGACCCACGCGTGCCACGGCGACAGGCGCCGGGCCGGCAGGGCCGAAGGAAACGTCTCGGTCTGCTCGAGGATCTCGAACGCCGGCCCCTCCGCCGACTCCGCCAGCAGCCTCGGCAGGCTCGCCAGGTTGTGCGTCCCCAGCACGACGTCGACGTAGGGGGCCCGCCGCTGGATCGCGCTGCGGTCCTTCTGCGCGAGGCACCCCCCGACGACGATCTTGAGGTCGGGGCGCCGGTCCTTCAGCGCCTTCGCGTGCCCGAGGTTCCCGTACAGCTTCGTATCGGCGTTCTCGCGGATGCAGCAGGTGTTGAACACGACGACGCCGGCGTCCTCGGGAGAGCCCGCCGGGCGGTAGCCCTCGGCCTCGAGCATCCCGGCCATCCGCTCGGAGTCGTGCTCGTTCATCTGACACCCGAACGTGCGGATGTAGTAGGTGCTGCGGGCCTGGCTCATCGTGCGGCGAGCGTAGCACCGCGGCTATTCGCGGCCGCTCCGCTAGGATGTCCGGGTTCGACGGCGAAGATACGCAATGTCCCTTTCGCGAAGGAGGCGAGCGTGCGCCGAAGGATCGGGTTGCTGTGCGTGGCGCTCCTTCTCGCGCCCGCCTCCGCCTCCGCCGCCCCGCTGCCCGAGCAGGAGCCGGGCCTCGTCGCGGAAGAGGGCGCGATCGCGAGCTGGATGTTCCCGACAGAGCGGCCCCGCCACTCCCGCTGGTTCTTCGGCGGCGCGTACCGCAACGCGGTCACGGGAGGCAAGACCCAGACGACCGGGTTCGTCGTCAAGGGGACGTGCCACGTCACGTACGAGCGCGGCGGCAGGGTCACCAGGTGCCACGGTAGGGGCATCGGCGGCGACCTCCCGGCGAACGCCTTCGAGGCAGACCCCGCGCTGCGCGAGGCGCGGCTCGTGCTGCGGGACGGGCGCGAGCGGCACACGCTCGCGTGGAAAGCCGACGCGGACACGCCGCCCTCGGGCTACATCGCCGGCGAGGCCTGCGAGGACGGGGCCGGCGAGGGCGCGGGGTTCATGCAACACGCGATGGCCAGCGGCAACGTCTTCGACCGGCGCCTCGGCCCCGACGGCGTGGACCACGCGATGCTGTCGCGCGGCGCGATGCTGACCGAGTGCACCTCGATCGCGGACCTCGCCCGCCGGGCCGCGGCGGGCAAGGTCGTCACGCTCGTCTTCCGCTAGCCCCTACTTCGCGTAGGCAGACGTGCGCGTCTCCCGGATCACCGTGATCCGGATCTGGCCCGGGTACTGGAGCTCCTCCTCGATCTTCTTCGCGATGTCGCG
>JALZEG010000330.1 GCA_030862185.1 Actinomycetota bacterium | reverse complement strand
CCACACGACCGCACCCATGGCCGCGGCCGCCGCGGCGGTCCGGGCGAGCCCCGCGAGGATCGCCTCCCTCGCCTCGCGACCGAGCCGCCGGGTCAGCAGCCTCTCCTGCGCGACCGCGCCGGCGACGTAGCCGCACGCATGCCCGGCCGCCAGCCCGCGCACCCCGTACAGGTGGAACAGCGGAACGTTCAACCCGGTCGTGAGAGCGACCGCGCCGCAGTTCACGAGGAACGGGGTCTTCGCGTCCTGCATCGCGTAGAAGGCGCGCAGGAGGAGCTGGAACAGGGAGAACGGGACGAGCCCGAAGACGAACACGCGCAGCACGCCGGTGATCAGCTCGGTCGACCTCTCCGTGACGACCCCGCGCTCTACGAGGAGCCGGACGATCGGCTCGCCGAGCACGAAGTACCCCACGGCGGCGGGCAGGACCAAGAAGACCGTGGCGCGCGCACCGGTGGCGAGCCTGCCACCGAACCCGCGCCAATCCCCCGCCACCGCGAGCGCGCTCATCCCCGGCAGCAGCGCGGTGATGACCGAGACCGCGAACAGCCCGTGCGGGAGCATGAAGAACATGAACGCGTTGACGTACGCGGTGTAACCGCCCTGCTGCTCGTTCGCCAGGATCTGCACGACGAAGTAGCCGATCTGGTTGACGATCACGTAGCCGATCACGAAGGCCGACAGGCGCCACAGCTTGGCGAACGACGGGTGCCGGAAGCGCAGAGTCGGCCGGTACCTGCCGAGCCCGCGCAGGAACGGCAGCTGCGCGACGGCCATGAGCACGACCCCCGCGGTCGTCCCCAACCCGATCAAGAGCATCTGCGACGTCGTGGCGGTCTCGAGCGTGACGACGCCGTAGAGCTGGTGGAAGACGACGAAGACGGCGACCACCGCGAGGTTGTTGAGGATCGGCGTGTACATCGGCGCGCCGAAGCGCTTGTGCGCGTTGAGCAACCCGGCGGTGATCGCGGTGAGCGCGTAGAACACGATCTGCGGGATGAACAGGCGCAGCAGGAATGTCAGCGCCTCGCGCTGGTGCTGGACCTGGTCCCCCTCGAGCCGCAGCGCGTACAGCTTCGCGATCCAGGGGGCCGCGAGGATCCCTATGATCGTGACGGCGGAGAGGACGACGACGGCGAGGTTGAGGATCCCGCTGGCCACCTCCCAGGCGCGGTCCCGGCCCTCCTTCTCGAGCAGCTCCACGAAGACCGGCACGAACACCGAGGTGAGGATCCCGCCGAGGATCAGCTCGTAGACGATGTTCGGGAACGTGTTGGCGAGGTTGTAGGTGTCGGTGAACCTCGTCTCCGCGACTCCGAGCGCGGCCGCGATCGCGGCCACGCGCGCGACGCCGGTGATGCGAGAGAAGACGGTGCCGACCGTCATGAGCGCGGTCGTCCGCGCTCCGCTGCGGCTCAAGCCGACGCGGGTCCGGACTCGCGCGCCCGGCGCCGGCGCCTGACGACCCGGTACACGTAGAACGAGATCAGGAACGCGAGCGCGCCGAGCGTGAGGCCGAGGGCGATCTGGTTGAGCTCGGTCGACCGCACGGAGATCACGAGCTCGTCCACCTCGAACCCCCCGGGGGTCGTGGCGGTGAGCTCGACCTGGAAGATCCCGCTCGTCTGCGCGGACACCGACGCCAGTACCGGCGTCGTCGCCTCCTTAGGGAACTCGGCGGGAAGGCGCAGCTCCTCGACGCGCAGGTTCGGCGAGTCGAAGTCGATGTCGAGCCTCACCGGGTAGTCGTTGTCGTTCGAGACGAGGAACTGCACGTCGGTCGAGCGAGACGTCATCGTTATCTCGGGGGCCGCGTGTATCTCGATGCGCTCGAAGTGCTCCTCCGCTTCGGCGCGCGCGTCGTCCGCGAACGCGCTGCCGGCCTCGAACAGCTCGGCGTCGCTCCACCACGTCCGGGCGTACGCGACGAGGACGTCGCGCGCCAGCCGCGTGACGAGCGTCTCGGGCGCGCCCACGTCTCGGAGGTTGTCGACGAGGTCCTCCGCCGCCGCGAGGTCGTCGAAGTAGGAGGCGTCGAGGGCGCGCGGGAGGTCCGGGATCACGCTCACGGCCTGGCGGTCCACCGGCGGGGCGACCCCCGCCAGACCCTGGTTCGGCGTCAGCGTCTGCAGCCACGGCGCGCGGGCGAAGGAGCGGAAGAGCAGGCGGGCCAGCTTCGGGCGCGGATGCCACAGTGACGGCATCGTGGCCTGGATCACGCGGTCGGTCCGGCCGGGCAGCTCCTCGCGGATCATCGCCGTCTCGGCCAGGAGCCGCTGCAGGTCGAGCCGGTCCTCGCCCGGCTGCGCGAGCGCGATGAAGCGCTGCTGCAGCCCGGCGTCGGCCTGGTATCCGGTCGTCCCGCCGACCGTGACGGGACACGCGAACGTCGCGAACGCCTCGGGGCAGCCGGCGAGGTCGGGGTCGGCCGGCGCGACGAGCGAGTCGGCCGAGAAGAACGCGCGCGTCCCGGTCTCGGCGCTGAGAGACCGCAGCTCGGTCAGGGCGCGACCGTCCATCCGGCCGGCGGGCGGGAAGACCCAGCGGCGGGTGAAGCCCGACGTCCCGAGCTCGAGCGTCGCCAGGACCTCCTCCGCCGCCGTGAGCTGGCGCGCGATCGGTCCCGGCGAGGGGGCGTCGAGGTGCGCGAGGGCCGGCAGGTCCGGGAACGAGTACGGGACGAGCAGGGGCTGGACGCCCTTCGTGTCGAGGAGCTGCCCGAGCTGCTCCAGCGCGCGGCTCGCGGCCTGGGCCGTGGCGGCGTCGCGCGGGACCTGCTCCTCCGCGCCCTCCGCGTCCCGGCGCGTGTAGCCGTCGGCCATGTCGGCGATCTCCTCCACGAGCCGCGGCGTGGGCGCGACCGCGAAGTGCATCCCGTCCTCGGCCGCCGCGGTCATCGCGGCCAGCGTCCCCGTGAGCCACCCGTCCGGGCCGACCGCCTGCTCGAGGGGCCAGACCCCGTCCTCGGACGCGGCGAAGACGCCGTCGGGCCCCCGCGTGGCGACCTCGTTGAGCGGGACGACCAGGACCGTGTCCAGCCTCGTCTCGGGAGGGTCGCCGGGGTAGTGGACGACCTCGGTGACCACGGACGCCCCGAGCACGACGCCGGACGTGTCCGCGAGGTCGATCACCACGGGGTAGACGCCGGCTCCGCCGATCGCAAGCGTCGCGAGGTCGCTCAGGGGGGCCTCGAGCTTGACGACCTGCGACCCCCCCGGCGGGATCGTCTGGTCGAACTCCTGGAACGTGAGGCCGGTGGGCGCGCCGAAGGGATCCCCGTCGTAGCTCTCGGCGAGCTCCGACCGGCTGGTGGCGTGCTCGTAGGCCGAGACCTGGAGCCTGAACCCCTCCAGGGCGGTGTCGGAGAAGTTCGAGACCTTGATCCCGAGATCCAGCGCGTCGTCGGAGCCGTGCCAGAACCTCTGCGTCACGAGCGTCACGCCGTAGAGCGGGTCCTGCGCACGCGCGTGGCCCGCCGGCGCGACGAGCGCGCCGATCAGGAGCGGGATCAGCATGGCGAGCCGGCTGCGCATGCTTGCCAGCATAAGGACAGCGGCGGACTCGGCTTCGGTGGGCGGGCGCCCGTCAGGGGAGGGCGAGCTTCCCGCCGAGCCTGTCGTGGACGCGGCGTGCCGCCGCGGCCCCCGTAGGGCAGACGACGATCCAGTTCGGCCCGAGGACCGACGGGAACTGCTCGGCGAGGTGCTCCCACAGCCCCCGCCGCGACGTGAGGTAGACGTCGACGTTGTCGCGGCCGAGGGAGCAGACCCCGAACGCGGTCAGCCCCGCGTTCCCGCCGGTTCCGACGTCCCGCACCTCGCAGCCCAGGTCCCGCCCCACCTGGGCGAGGGTCTCGTACCGGCGGGCTTCGTCCCGGACGGTCTCCGGCCGCGTGGGCCGGGCGGCCTCGTCGTCACACGCCGGCGCGAGGCCGAGGACCAACGCCGCCGCGACCGCGGCGCGCAAGAGCCCTCCCCCCACGCCCGGGAGGAGGGCCCTCAAAGAACCGGGTGCGCTACTTCGAGCCGCCCAGGCGGCCGATCTTCTGGTAGAACTCCGACCCGTAGCGCTCCTTGGTGGTCTCGCCGCCCTTCTTGCCGCCGATCTTGCCGATGCGGCCGAAGTGCTCCTCCCCGTAGCGCTCCTTGGTCGTGCGGCCCCCCTTGCGGCCGGCCTCTGCCCTGGTCATCTTCCTGGTCTCATCCATCGAGAAAACCCTTCCCCCGGCACCTCAAGGTCCGGAAACGACTGCGCCTGGCGGGAGCTTGCTTACCCCTTGGTCTGCCACGCGAAACGAGGCAAGTTCCACAATCCTCGGGACGGGCGGCCTCAATACGTTCCCCGCCCGTGCCGAAGGTGTACCTGACAGAGCTTCCCCGGCGCGATCGAAGGAACGAAACCTCAAACGATGGCCACTGTCCACGACTTCTTGCGCTACGTAGTCGACAAGAAGGGCTCCGACCTGCACGTGAAGGCGGGCGGCCCTCCCTACGTCAGGATCAACGGGCACCTCGTCCGCACCGACTTCCCTGCGATGACGGCCCCGGACTGCGAGCGCGCCGCGATGGAGCTCATGAACGACGAGCAGGCGCGGATGTTCAAGGAGAAGGGCGAGGTCGACTTCGCGTACTCCGAGCACGGCCTCGGCCGCTTCCGCGTCAACGTCTTCCGCCAGAGAGGCTCGCTCGGCATCGCCTGCCGGCGGGTGCTGCCCGGAAGCCCCGCGTTCGAGACGCTGGGCTTGCCGCCGGTCGTCAAGCAGCTCGCCGACGAGCACCGCGGCATGCTGCTGGTCACAGGCCCGACGTCGTCCGGCAAGACCACGACGACCGGGGCGATTATCAACCACATCAACGCCACGCGCTCCTGCCACGTCCTCACCATCGAGGACCCGATCGAGATCCTCCACCCGGACCGGATGGCGATCGTGAACCAACGGGAGATCGGCCAGGACACGGCCGATTTCGCCGCGGCCCTGAGGGCCGCGATGCGTCAGGACCCCGACGTGATCTTCGTCGGCGAGATCAGGGACCCGGAGACCGTGCGGGCCGCGCTGCAGGCGGCCGAGACGGGGCACTTCGTCATCTCGACCCTGCACACGACCGACGTGTCGGAGACCGTGAACCGCATCATCGACTTCTTCCCGCCGCACCAGCAGAAACAGATCCGCGTTTCTCTCGCAGCGAGCTTGCGGGGCATCGTGTCCCAGCGCCTGCTGCCGCGCAAAGACGGCCGGGGCCGGGTTGCGGCGGTCGAGGTTCTCGTGATGAACGGTCGGATCCGTGATCTGATCCTGAACGCGGAGCAGACGCACATGATCATGGACATCGTTGCGGAGTCGGGCTTCTACGGGATGCAGACGTTCGACCAGGCGTTGCTGAGCCTGTATCGCGCGGGCCTCGTGTCGCTCGAGGATGCCCGTGCGGCGGCGTCGAACCAGCACGACTTCGAGCTGGCACTGCGCCAAGAAGGCCTGCAGCCAGTTTCTTAATCCCCGGCGGTCACACG
>JALZEG010000329.1 GCA_030862185.1 Actinomycetota bacterium | reverse complement strand
AACCTTGGGGCTGAACTGGTATCGACTCTGATCAGACCGAGGCAGGGGAAGCGAGCCGAGGACTCCGGGTGTGACCTCGTTAAATATTCTCGGAACAACAATAAATGCCGCTGCCTAACAGCACGGTCGCCATTCCTTAGCAATGGCCGTCGGCCCGGGGTTCGCCTGCGCCCCTGGGATCCGGCGTCGCCTAGCAGGCTCACCGTTCCGAGTCCGCTCGGGGCAGAGAACGGGACACTTCACCTGAGCTAGGCGCCGGCCGCCGCCGTCTGCGGGCCGGCCGGTGCCGAAACCTGACCGCAGACTACGCTCGTAGAAGCCCTGCCACGGGGTCGGAGGACCCGGGTTCGATTCCCGGCAGCTCCACTCCTCGTGCCGGCGTTCGCGCCGGCACTTTCGCGCGGCCCGGCGGCGAACACTCCTTCGTCCGCCCGGCCGGGATGCTTCGCTTGCTTTACGTCGTATCACGATATGATTACGGTGATCGTGACTCCTCTGGGGAAAGGAGAGACGATGCGGAGAGGAACTCCTGCTTTCGCCCTAGTCATCGTGCTGGCGGCGTCGTGCGGGCAGCCACGCGCTTCCGGAGACGCTCGCCGCGACTTCGGGAACGGCGGGATCGCGACACTCGCAGCCGTCCGGCAATCGGATTCGGCGGAACCGCCGATCCCGTTCATCACCGACACGAGGTTGAAGCAGAGAGGTCGCGACGATCAGGTCGTCGTCAATGCCTCCGGAGCGCAGATGGGCTGGCTCGCTCCTCTAGCAGTGACGAGTCCGGACGGTTCCCGGATGGCGTACAGCTCCTGGGCCGAGTTGGTCGCGGTCGATCCGGAAGAGTCCTTCTCTTCACAGGGTCTCGAGGAAGGTGACCCCCTCGGGGTCCCGTCTCTCAGGTTGCACGATCTCGAAACGGGGGCCGACACGCTGTTGGAGGACGGCGCGTTCTCGCTGGCGTGGCGGGGTGACGGGGCCGTCGCGTACTTCAAGGGGTCGGAAGCGGTCTTCCGCGTGAACCGCCCCTTCGTGGGCCACGTCTTCGTCGAAGACGCTCCGGGTGCCGAACCGACGCAGTGGACTTCCAAGCCCGGTAGATACGTCGTCCTCGCCTGGGCGGGCGATCGCCTTCTCGCGTATCGCCGGCTGGAGGGGAACAGCGTCGACCTCGTCGCGCTCGACGGTCCGGGCCGGGAACGTGTCCTGTCCGTGAGCTCCGAGTTGATCGCCGTCGCTCCGGGAGGCGGAGCGGCGCTCGTCGACCTCGAATCGAGCGGCGACAGTTGGGGTTTCGGCCTGGTCGACATCGCTTCGGGAGAGGTGCTTTCGACCCTTCCCCTGGACGGCGGTGACGACTCCGCATCCATCCAATCGGTGGGCTACAACGGATCATGGGTGGACGATCGCGCGGTGGTCCCGGCGGACGGCGGGATCGCCGTCCTCGAGATCCAGGGAACGAGCATCACCCTCGACGGGGTTCTTCGTTTCCCGCCGGAGTACACGGAGGGCGTGTGGGAGCCTCGCCTCGTGCCGGGTTCGGGCGGCGGCGAGGTCGTGGTGTGGGCCCGGCTGGGGAGAAGCGACGACAGCGCCGCGGGAGGACGGTATCAGCACCTCGTCTGCGAGATCGAGTCGGGCCGGTGCGGGGCCGGGCCTCCTCAAGAGGCAATGACATACCGCCCCGTAGGGACCCCGGACCGATGAGACGCTTCCGAAGGAGTGGTCGCGTGAAAGACAGTTCCGTAGTGGCAGTAGCAAGAGCGAGAGCCGTCATGCTTACCGCTGCGCTGGTCGTGGGCTCGGTGGTCGTCTTGGGAGACCCGGCACACGCGGCGCGGAATTGCAAGTACTTCAAGTTCGTGAAGAACACCCCGAACAACTCATACCTGTCGTGGCGCCGCATCGATCCCATTAGCGGCTATTGCAAGCTGTACGACAGCTGGCGCTCGGGATCTGGAACCAACACGAACGTCTGCGACGTCGGCGACGGATGGCTGCCGAACGGCTGGTACGACACCTGGGGCATGTACCACCACTACGACGGGTCGGTGATACACGGGCGCACGTTCCGCATGCAGGACAAGAAATGTCATAACGGGACCTGGCGAACGGCGCTGTTCATCCACACCGAGGAAACCGTCGACAACGAGCAGCAATGCTCGAGCCCGTACGTCGAGTCGCAGTGTTGGGACGGCACTTCCGACTACTACTCCGACGGTTGCATAAAGCTCGGGCCGAATGCCGGAATGGGAGGCGCTCACAGCGCCTGGCACAACCATGGGGGGCCGAGCGGACACGGAGCGTTCACCGCGAGTGACCGGATTCACGTCAAGTCGTGACGGTTCCGGGATCATGAACCACGCCGGCGGGCGCCGGCTGACGACGGCAATGCCGGCGATCCCAGTCGTAGCGATCCTGCTCGCGACCCTCGTCTCCTGTACCGAGGCCACGCCCGACCGATCGCGCCGCGGCCGTCGAGGGGACGCCACGCCTCCCGCGGCGTCGCCTTCGGGACCGCCCGGTGGGGAGATCGCCTTCGTCCGGGCGGGGCCGCGGGTGGTGCGATATCCGGGCGGCAACGACATACCGGAGAACCCCGAGGTCTTCGTACTCCGCTTCGGGAGGCGCGGCGGGGTGGAGGAGGTCCTGAACGTCTCGAGGGACGACCGCAACCTCGACGCGAGCCCGGTGTGGTCGCCGGACGGCGACGTGGTCGCGTTCGTCAGGTCGTCGCTCGGACGGCCTCCCCGGCCGGAGGTCTGGGCGATGCGGCCGGACGGAAGCGACAAGGCGGTGTTGCGCGAATGCTCCGGACGGTGTGAAGGCCTCGGGAACCTCGACTGGTCGACGACGGGCGAGCTGGCCTTCACCGACTTCGACAACGTCCTGCACCTCGAGCCCACCGAGTCGCGACGGGGCCGCGTCGTCGTCGCCGGGGACCGGGCGTCGAGGAAGACGATCGACGTCCAGCCCGACGGGTGGACGGGGATCCAGTACCTGACCTGGTCTCCCGACGGGTCGAAGCTGGCGTTCGCGCTGATCGGCGAGAAGCGCGGTCTGCGCCGGTGGCTTCACGTCTTCGACGTCGGGACGCGCGACCTGTCCCGCGTCAGCGGCCCCGGATTCAACTCTCCCAGCTGGTCCCCCGACGGCCGTTCGATCGCAGCGATCTACAACCCGCGTCGCTCGGGTCCGTACGCCGAAGGCCAGATCTATCTGATGGGCTCCGACGGGACCGACCCGCGGCCTCTGGTCCCGTGCAGCGAGCCGTGCCGCGACGCCCGGCCCTCCTTCTCACCGGACGGGGACTGGATCGTCTTCGACAGGAAAGGCGACCTGTTCGTGGCCCCCGTCGACGGGAGCGCCGAACCCAGGAGGATCACCGACGGCCCGTCGATCGATTGCTGTGCCCGGTGGGATTGAGAACGGCGCAGAGCGAACCGGCGGGCTTCCGCAGTCTCCTTTCCTGGACGGACCCAAAGGAGGGGAACGGCATACGCACGTTCGGGCGGATCGGGCTCTTGGTCATCCTCGTCGCCACCATCGCTTGCGGTGATCGGCCCGAGGACGGCCCAAACCGGAGTTAGAGGTGCGTCGCGTCAAGGATCCAGGCCCCAGACCCTGAGTTCACCCAGATCCGGTTCCTGTGGAAATACGAGGACCACACGGCGCTTGTATCGGGCTGGAAATAGGTGACCTCTTCCGGCGTGGCGGGGTTCGAGATGTCGATGACCGACGTCCCGGCCTGCCACCAGCCGATGACCAGTGTGCGGTTGTCGATGAAGTTGAAGTTGTGGGCCCAGCAGGTAGACGGTCCGCGCGGGGCGTTCATGAAGCCGGCGAGCTTGGGCTCCTGGCGGTTCCGGATGTCGTAGATCGACAACGCCCCGCGCTCGCGCTCTTCCGTGTTCCCGGAGCAGGAGCCCGCCGAGTCCTCGTCGCCGATCACCAAGTACTCGCCGTCCGGCGTCGCCATGGCCTCGTGGTGATAGCCGATCTCGGCGTCGTCGATCGTCGAGACGACCGCGGGAGCAAGCGGATCGCTCACGTCCCAGATCTCCGTGTTACCTCCGCCGGCGCAGAAGGCCAACTGCTCCGTCTTCGTGACGCGGAAGGTGATGTCGTGGCACCCCTGCATCCTCGTTGGTATCGGGAGCGGCGTCGTCGGATCGCTCACGTCGACGACGAAGTTCGGATCGGTGGTCGAGCTGGACGCGTAGATCAGCGGTTCGGTCGGATGCGCCGTCAGCGTGTGCGAGCCAGCCGGCAGCGCGGCGAACCCCAGATGCTGGGGGTCGTTGGGATCGCGGACGTCGAGGATGTTGATGCCGCTCGAGGGCTGGGCCATGCACGTTCCCCAGTGGTTACCGACGGCGATGATGTCCTCGCTCAATGCCGCCACGTCGTTCTGGTAGCCGCCGCAGGTGAACTCGCCGATCAGCTTCGGCTTCGTCCCCTTGGTAGCGAAGATCCGTACCTTGCCGTTGACGACCGCTCCACTCTGAGTGAAGAAGGCCCTACCGCCGGCGAAGGAGATGTCGGTCCCGCTGCTATAGGGGACGTGAGCCAGCACGCGAAGGGAGCCGCCGAGGCGCTTCGCCCCCGCAGGATGGAGCGCGCCGGAGGCCGGGATGAGCAGGGCCACGGCCAGGAAGAGCGCGGCGCCGAGGCGCCATCCGAAACGACACATGCCAGGCTAGTTCGGCATCGGCCGGGCGGGTCCTTCCGCGACTCGACGAAGGGGCGTGGGACCTCAGTCGGGCAAGTCAGATCCGGGAGCAGAGGGACGGGCGTTCGCATATCGGGAGGTAGCCCACCCAACCGCCCTCGAGGCGAACCAGGCTTGCAGCGCTCATTTTTGAGCAGACGACTGCTGCGGCGGCTCATAGCGTTGGGGCGGTGAACAAGGAGTACGAGGATGGGTATGCGGGCTCTCGGATTGGTGGCTGGCCACCGACCCACGGCTCCTCGCTCGGGGAAGCGCGGCATCCGGACGCATGTCGGCGCTGTTCGTGAAGCCGGCAGGCGACCTCGACCAAGACGGACGCCGCGACGCCCTCGGGATCCGCCACCTGGGTGACGGGCTGCATGTCGAGGCGATCCGAGGCGTCGATGGGAGCACGCTGTGGGTGCATTCGGAGGAGGGGGCATACGGGGCGGCCTACCCCGCGCGCCTTGGGGAGCTTGGTCGACTGGCGTGCTGGTCGTTAGCTATCACACACGGGCCCGGGTTAACGTGTTCGCAAGGGAGCTTCGCCTGACCGCGTTAGCTGTTAGTGGAGAGCCGATCTGGGAGCGGAGTTTCACCGGCTATCTCGCGCTCAGCCCAGTGGGTGGAGCCGTAACCACATACCAGCACCCTTCCTTCGAGGGCGTGCTGAACGGTTCGCCCCGGCAGGCGGTGAATCTGTTGGTTGCCAGGAACACTTCCGTGGGCATAAATGCCGGCAGCGCTGGAACGTCCTAGACGCGGAGCGAGGCCGAGATCGTCGCCGGCGATGACGGCTCGACGGTGAGCAGAGCGGTACGGGAAGACGAAGATCGCCGGGTGTGGGCTGCGCCCACAGCTGACCTAGACAACGACGGACTGCAGGACTTCGCCTTCATCATCTCGTGGCCCTTTTACGGGACTCGGCCGCTCCCGGCGTTGTCCGTTCATGCCAGCAGCGATGGCCGGAGGTTGTGGCAGCGCGACCGTTACAGACGCGTGTCTTGGGTGCCACTTCGACGCTGTGCACTCGCTTCCGTTCTTCGGACACCCGGGGCTACCGTTGTGCTCCTAAACGGGCGCAACGGAATGGCAACCCCGACTTCAGGCGTTTCGCGGTACCGGAGCGCGTCCTCGAGCGCCGAATGTCTGGGCTCGTGCTCTTTCCGTACGCGGGGGACGCCGATTCCGATGGAGTGCCGGACTCATATCACAGCGTGACATTTGCGAATTCGCGAGCCTCATACGTCGAGTCCGGACTGGTGTTGGGACGGAACAGTGCAAAGCTTTGGGAAGGGCCGGCGGGGATACCCGTTGGCGCGACGATCGACGGCTCGGGCGACGACTTCGTTCGTCTGGAGCGCTCGCGGCGGGTTGTGCGGGTCGTCGCGCAAGACGGGGCAACGGGACTCGTTCTCTGGCGGTCGCAGATTTCACTCCGAACAGAGAATGATGACGACGTCGTCGCCATCGCCGCGGACCTCACCGGTGATGGCCGAGGGGAAGTGATCGTGAAGTTCGACCCCATCCGCAATAACCCAACCATTGCGCACTCTTTCGTTTTGGATGGCGCCACCGGCAGCATGCTGTGGTCGCGCTGATCGACGGGTTCGAGGGAAAGCGACGCAAGCTCAGTGTTCTCCTAATGCCTGAGGTTGCCTTGCCCCGCTCGCCTGGAGCTACATCGAACTCGGTGCTCCATACCCGGTTTCGATTTCCGGCAGCATTTCAAGCGCCTTCGGGCGGCCTCTTGTCGCGAAGCTACCGGCGCCGATTTTCTGGAAGGGGATGCGGGTCCGCGCGAAGAAGCAGTCCTCGACGAAGGTTTGGTGTCGGGGTCAGCTTTCTGACGCCACGGCAGGTGACTTGGTCGCTGGGAAGAAGGTCGAAGGGGGAAGCATGATGAAACATGCTGTCGCTCGAGCACTTGTGGGGGTCATGGCCGCCTCTGTATTGGTGATCGCCCCGGCGGGGGCCCAGGAAGAACCGCCGCCGGCCCCCTTCGCGTGCGGCCAGTTGTTCGAGGACCCCGCGGAAGATGTCGATGACCAGAACCTCGATCTCATAGGTGGCGGCATCGCAGCGGCGGACGAAGCGAGTTTCACCGCCGAGATGCAGGTGACGAACCTCACTACCGAGCTGCCACCCGGTGCCACAGGCCTCGTCTGGTACTTCCAGTGGACCTACGGCGAGGTCAATTATTTCGCCAGCGCTCGGTACAGCCTGTGGACCGGCGAGGTCGCCTATGGCTTGGGAGAGCGCACGGACACGGGGTTCTCGACCACCGGAGAAACAGAGGGGACGTTCAACGAGGGAGAACAAGGCACGATCACCATCGTCGTCCCCCACGAAGCGGTCGGATCGCCCTCGGTGGGCGAGGCCCTTACCCAGGTCTACGCCGAGAGTCGGACCGGTCTCTCCGGCCCGGCCGGCCCGGGCCTCGTGTCGCAGGCGGATCGAGGACCCGACGGTGAGGCTTACGGCACCGACTACACCACGGGCTCGTGCGCATCCGAGGCTCCAATCGAAGAGTGCAACAAGAAGAAGACCAAGGCCGCCAGGAAAAAGTGCAGGAAGAAGCAATAGGAGGGCTCTGCCCTAGCCAAGTCGTTCGCTCGGTCTGCTTCGCTCACGCCTTAGAGAAGTCTTAGTCTGAAAGACATGACGTCGAACTCGGCGCGCGTCGGCAAGCTCGCCTTGATTTTCGCTCTGGTCGCGGCGCTCGTGTACTCACCCGACCCCGCGTCCTCGCATCGAGCGGACAGGATCAACGGACACAAGGCCGGACCCATCCGAAGCGGAAAGACCACACTCAAGAGGGCTGAGAAGTGGTTCGGACCGGCCGATGCCGTGAAACGGGTCGTGGTCGGCTGCGACGTACGACTGAAGCGAGCAAAGTGGAAAGGCCGGCTGGTCGTGTTTTTTGGCCGAGGTTCGCGCGGGACGGCAACGGAGAGCAGAATCCTTCGCCGAACGGTTCGTAGCACGGTGCACGGGGATGTCACCGTTCACACTCGCAAAGGACTCCGTGTGGGGGATTCGCGGCGGAAGCTCAAGCGTCTCTACCCTAAAGCCGGTAAGTACCGGCATCGCGGAAAGGACTGGTACATCCTCAGGTCTTCCCCGTCGTACGGTCGGCTCGAAGCTGCGATCGAGGCGCGCCGGGTGACCCTCCTGCGCAGTGCCCCCTGGGAGTATTGCTGACCGACTGCCAGCGCGTAGGTAGTCGGTACGGAGCCATGGCGCCAACATCGTGTCACGAAGCCTCGACGTCGGGAGAACCACCGCCCCCTTCGCGCAGTCTCCTCTTCGGACGGACCCGAACAGGAGGGGAGACCCATGCGCAGAGCCGCGGGACTGGCAGCCATCATGATCCTCGTCGGAGCCGTCGCCTGCGGCGACAAGCCCCCCGGCGGCTCCGCCGCTGAGGACTACCTCTACTTCGAGAGTCCCCGCGGCGTCTCCGTCGTCGCCGCCGGCGCGAAGACCGCCGAGCGACCCGCTCCCGGCATCCCCTCCACCGATTGGTCGAGCGTCGTCACCTATCGCCGCAGCGGCGGCGTCAACCACCTCCAAGCCCTCGATGCCCGCGCCGGCGACGTCCAGTGGAAGCGGGACATCGACGGTCCGCCTCTACAGGTGAAGGTCGTGTCCCGCGCGGCACGCATGGTCGCGCTCACCCCGTTCGACCAGTACCACTACATGGAGGGCCGGAAGAAGACGACGATCGTCGTGACGGGGCGCGACGCGCCGCCGCAGACGGTCGAGCTAGACGGGAACTACGAGCCCGAGGCGTTCTCGAACGACGGAGAGAGCGTCTTCCTCCTCGAGTACCTGCCCCCGCAGCGCCCGAACAGCTACCGAGTGCGCAGGCTCGACCTGAGCACCAAGGAGGTCCTCGGCGTCTACAGCGTCGACGCGGAGCTCCAGGAGCGCATGCGCGGGACCGCGCGCATCCAGTCGATGAGCCCCGACGGGAAGTACCTGTACACGCTCTACACGACCGGCGGCGGCCGCCTCGGCCCCCGGCGCGCGTTCATTCACGTCCTGAACCTCGACGAGCTGTGGGCGCACTGCATCGACCTGCCCCCGGAGTTCGGACAGGTGCGAGAGCCTCAGATCGCGATCACGGTCACGCCGGACTCCAAGCGCCTCTACATCAACGACGTCGGCGCCGGCACGATGGCCGAGGTCGACACACAGTCGCTCGACGTGCTCCGGACGGGGTCGCAGGAGGTCGCGACGTCCGCCTACAAGCCCCGTGGCATCCACGACGGCGACCACACGCTCTACCTCGCGCGCGGCCCCTTCCTCTCCGCGATCGACACGAACACGTTGAGCGAGACCGAGACCTGGACGATGCCGGCCACGATCCGCGGCGTGCAGGTGGCGGCCGACGCGTCGAAGGTCTACGTCGCGCTCGCCAGACAGGTCGTCACGCTGGACGCCGCGACAGGCAAGGAGCTCGAGGTGGTCAACCCGCCCGGAGTCGGCCGCATCCACCGGATGGGCCCGGTCATGCGCAAGGTGGAGTCGGCGATCTCGAAGCTGACCTGCGCCTGCTGACGGGGTAGCCGCCGCGCCCGCGTCGTGCGAACCTGTCCGGCGTGGGCGAGGGGGGAACGAGCGGCTACCGCATCCGGTCGAGGCCGGTCGTCGTGCTGCTCCGCCTTCTCGGCCTGCTCGTCGCCGTCGCGGCCGTCGCGAACCTGACGGCCGACCTCGCCGGGAAGTCGAGTGCCCCCGCTGTGAGCGCGCCCGACGACGAGGAAACGCTGGAGCCGGAGCGCGGGGAGCGGCGGCGCCGGGAGCGGGACCGCCTCGTCCACGAGGGCGATCCCACGATCTACGACGCGCAGAGACACCTGGACCGCTGCACGCGCAGCCGGCGCACGATCGGCGCGGCGTCGCGGCGGCCGGGTCTCGCCGACGACATCCACACGATCTCGCGGCGGATAGAACGCATCCGGGAGCTCGACTTCGACCGCCGGGTCGACACGCGCCTCGTCTCGCGTTCGGAGGTCGGGGAGCGCTTCGCACGGAAGTTCCGCCGGCAGTACACGGCGCTCGACGCCGAGTGGGACAGCCGCGTGCTGGCCGCGCTGCGGCTCGTCCCCGAGGGTACGGACATCCGCCGGCTCCAGACGGGTCTGTTGACCGACGGGGTCGCCGGGTTCTACAACCCGCGCAAGAAGCGGTTGTTCGCCGCCAGCACCGCCGGCGAGCTGACGCCGTTCGAGGAGGTCGTCCTCGCGCACGAGCTCGACCACGCGCTCGTAGACCAGGTCCTGCGGCTGCCGGGGACGCTGTCGCGCGACCCGATGCTCGGCGACACGATGCTCGCCCACCAGGCCCTCGCGGAGGGAGACGCCATGCTCGCGATGGGGAAGTACGCCGCGGAGCGTCTCGCCGAAGCCGAGTACGAGTCGTTCCTGGCGCGCTACGCGAGCGCGACCGTCGAGGGGCGCGCCGGCATCCCGTACGTCTTCCTGCGCGCCAGCGCGTTCGCCTACTACGAGGGGCTGCTGCTCGCGTGCGCGGAGTGGCGCGATCGAGGCTGGGACGCGCTGAACGAGATCTACCTCCGGCCTCCGTCCTCGACGGCCGACGTCGTCTTCCCGCTGCGCTACGTGCACGAGAACGAGGCGGAGCTGCCGCCGTCCCCGTCCGCGCCCGGGCCTCGATGGGCTCAGGTCCCGCCGCGGTCGCTCGGCGTGTTCGACCTCATGCTGCTGCTCGAGAACGCGGACCTGATCTCGAAGGGCGAGACCGTTCCCGGCAGCCACGTCGACGCAGTGAGGGGCTGGGACGGCGGAGTCCTGCAGGCGTGGCTGCGCGGCGAGGAGACGACGGTCCACGTCGCGCTCGTCGACGCGGGGGTCGAGACCTCCGACGGACGGCGCCGCCGGCTCTGCGGCGTCCTCAGGCGCTGGCTCCTGGAGTCGTTCCCGGACCTGGTGACGGTCGGGACCACGCTGGCGGACGCCGAGCGGTGGGAGGGCGGCGGCGAGGTCGCCGCGCTCCGCTGCGACGGCCGGATCGTCGAGCTGGCGAAGGGTCCGGAGGCGTCGACGCTGCGGCGGTTGCTCCGCCCCTAGCGCGTCCGCCGCCGTATCCGATTCGTCGCGTTAGTGTCGGTGGCCTCTCTTGTCGCTAGAGGAGGCACCGATGCAGGAGAAGATCGACAAGACCGACCAGGAGTGGCGCGAGGAGCTGACGCCCGAGCAGTACGCGGTCCTGCGCGGCAAGGGGACCGAGGCGCCCTTCACGGGCAAGTACGTCCATGCGAAGGAAGACGGCGTCTACCGCTGTGGGGCCTGCGGCGCCGAGCTCTTCGGCTCCGACACGAAGTTCGACTCCGGCAGCGGATGGCCGAGCTTCACCGACCCCGTCAACCGGGCGAACGTCGAGCTCCACACCGACACCAGCCACGGGATGGTCCGCACCGAGGTGACGTGCGCGCGCTGCGGCTCGCACCTGGGCCACGTCTTCGACGACGGGCCCGGGCCCAACGGCAAGCGCTACTGCATCAACTCGTGCGCGCTCGACCTCGACGCGCAGCCGCAGGGCTGACGGTCACGATGGCCTCCACGCGGTCCCGCGCCGTCGCCTGGGCGGCCGCGGCGCTCGTCGCCGCGTTCGTCGCGGGATCGATCCCCGCGGGAGCCTCGCCGGTGTGCTCGGACGAGCCGCGCGCCGCGTGCGGAGGCCGGATCTTCCCGGAGGCGGAGACGTCCGCGTCGTTCGTGCAGCACGACAACGGCGAGTACGAGGCCGGCATCCTCGCGCTGGCCGAGGAGTTCCCGCGCTTCGTCCGCGTGACGAAGTTCTCGGAGCTGCTCGGCAACGACAAAGCGGTCTCGGTCGGGGGCCGCGAGATCTGGATGGTCGAGATCACCGACTTCCGGGCCCCCGAGAAGGGCAAGGTCCCGGTCGCGGTGTCGCTGTCGGTGCACGGACCGGAGCGCGCCGGCCTCGAGGGCGGCGTCCGCTACATGGAGGACCTGGCGCGCTGGGCGGCCGACGAGCCCGACCACGAGCTGCGCAACGGCACCGAGCGCGACTCGATCGGCGTCCCGGTGTCACAGGCGCTGAAGAAGGTGCACCTCTACCTCTCCAACATCAACCCGGACGGATGGGCGCGCGGCGACGTCGCGAACGGCGGCGTCTTCCAGCGCGGGAACGGCAACGGCCAGGACCTCAACCGCGAGTA
>JALZEG010000316.1 GCA_030862185.1 Actinomycetota bacterium | reverse complement strand
GGGCGAGTCTCGGCGTGCCCCCGTGGGACGTCCTGCACGACGGCATCAGGCAGAACACGCCGCTGAGCTTCGGCGTCGCCGTGATCGCGATCGGCGTCCTGCTCGTGCTCGTGAGCGCGCTGTTCGGGGTCCGCCCGGGGCCCGGAACGATCGCGAACATGTTGCTGATCGGCACGTTCGTCGACCTGATGCTGTGGACGGACGCCGGCTCGGACCTCGACGACGCGCACATGGGGCTGCGCGTGGCTACCGCGTTCGCCGGCGTGGCCGTGGTGGGGCTCGGCTCGGCCCTCTACATCGGAGCGAACCTCGGAGCGGGGCCGCGCGACAGCCTGATGGTCCTCGCGGCGACGAAGCTCGGCGTGCGCGTCGGCGTCGCCCGCGCGGCGATCGAGGGCACGGCGCTGCTGACGGGATGGCTGCTCGGGGGCGCGGTCGGCATCGGGACGCTCCTGTTCGTGGTCGCCATCGGCCCCTCGGTCGACGTGTTCTTCCGGCTGTTCCGGATGGAGGCCGACGGCCGCCGGACCGAGCCGGTTGCGGAGCGAACCGCCGCCTGACCGGGCTCAGCGGTGGCCCTTGAACAGGGGGCCGAGCTGCGCGAAGTCGCAGTCGCGCGGCTTCTTCTCCGGCCGCCAGCGAAGGAACGTCGCCGCGTGGCGGAACCGCTCTCCCTGCATGTGGTCGAAGGAGACCTCGCACACGCGCGACGGCTCCAGCGGCACCCACGTCTTCTCCGTCGCGCCGGTCCAGCGGCTTGACCCCCCCGGCGCGCGGCCCCCGACGAAGCTCGTCCCTCCTTCGAGGGGCTTCAGCTCCTCCAGCAGCGCGCGCCGCTCCGCCGCCTTGAAGGAAGAGGTGTGGCCCACGTAGTGGAGGGTGCCGCCCGCGTCGTAGAGACCGAGCAGCAGCGAGCCCACGCCGTCGCCCGACTTCGACAGCCGGTACCCGCCGACGACGCAGTCCGCCGTCCGCTTGTGCTTGATCTTGACCATCGTCCGCCGGCCGGGCGAGTAGACGATGTCGGACTGCTTCGCGATGACGCCGTCGAGCCCCATCGCCTCGTAGGCGTCGAACCACACCTCGGCCTTGTCGGGATCGGCGGTCTGGGGCGTGAGGAAGATCCCGCAGGGACGGATCCGCTCCGGGTCCGCCGGCGGCGCGCCGGCGAGTGCGGCTTCGAGCCGCGTCCTTCGTTCGGAAAGCGGGCGGTCCATCAGCGAGCCGTCGTCGAGGGCCAGCAGGTCGAACGCGACGAAGGACGACGGCGTCGCCTCGGCGAGGAGCTTGACGCGCGACTCCGCCGGATGGATCCGCAGCAGCAGCGCGTCGAAGTCGAGCCCGTCGTCGCCCGCGATCACGACCTCACCGTCGACCACGCACCGCGGCGGCAACGCGTCCCGCAGCGGATCGAGCAGCTCCGGGAAGTAGCGGTCGATGGGCCGGGTGTCGCGGCTCGTCAGCCGGATCTCGTCGCCGTCGCGGAACGCGATCGCCCGGAACCCGTCCCACTTCGGCTCGTAGAGCCAGCCGTCGCCGCGCGGCATCGCCTCCTGCAGCTTGGCCAGCATGGGCGACACGGGCGGTAGCACGGGGAGATGCATACGCTGGGGAGGTGGAGCTATTCCGTCGTAGGCGCCTCTTCGACCGAGGCATCCTCGAGGTACTCGGCGCTGCCGTCGCCGGCCGCCGCGATCGCCAGCTCGTCCCCGTGACGGAGCACCAGGTAGCGCCCGTGCTCGCCGCGCGCCTTGCGAACGGCCTCGACGAAGCGGTGGAGGTAGAGGGTCTCGGCATGGGACTGGAGCCGCTCCAGGTCGACGATCACGCCACCCTTGCGCTGGCCTTCCGGGCGTCTCTCGGCCGGCCCGGCTCCGTCGGATCGTCTGTCTCCCACGTCGGCGCTCCCTCTCGTTACTCCCACCGGCAGGCCCGGTACTTAGGGGCAGATGCTAGGCCACCCGGCAGGCCGAGGTAGCCGCGGTGGAGAACCTCCCAGAGGGGAATAATCGACGTAACCCCGCGCCCATCTTTCGGAGGACGCACCGTTTGAGCCGTTTCACCGGAGCTACCACACGCGTAGTAGTCAGCCTGCTGTTGCTCGCAACGGTGGCGCTGCCGAACGCGCTCGCGCTCGCGGCCGCGGGATGCGGCCGGGTCACGAAGAGCGGCTGGTGGTACACGTACGACGTCCCCGACTTCGCCGGCGGGGGCCCGATCACCAGCTTCGCCATCGACGCGTTCCACGCGACGACGATGTACGCCACCGACGGGACGCAGGTCCTGAGGACGACCGACGGCGGCTGCAAGTGGAAGCAGGTCCTCTCCATCGCGGGCACGACGCCGCTCGACTACGGGTTCCGCGGAGACGCCGCCACGATCGAGGAGATCCACGTCCCGCGGTCGCCGGGGGCGGGGAAGCGGGTCCTGCTGGTGGTTCGCGAAGATGCCGGCGGCACCACCCGCCCTCACGTCCTCCGCAGCGGCACGATGGGGGACGACTGGAACAGCGGTACCGGGCTTCCGCCGGTCGGAGACCCGGAGACGCTGCTGACCAGCTCGGTCGAGCCCAACGTCGGCTATCTCGGCGTCGACGTGGGCGGGGGCGGCCTCGATCTCCTGTTCGCAACGGCCGACGGGGGAGCGACGTGGACGCTCAGGTCCGACCTGACCAGGACCGAGCCGAATCGCGGGATCGCGGGGCTGGCGATCGATCCGCTCGATCCCCTCGCCCTGTGGGCCTACGGCCCCGGCGGGCTGTGGGAGTCGAAGGACGGTGGGGCCTCGTTCACGCGCGTCCAGCAGTTCACCGGCGAGGAGGTCGTCGAGGTCCAGGTCTTCCACGCGCCGTCGCGCACGCGCCCGATCCTGTTCGCGTTCCGCGGGCCCCAGCACGAGGACGTCCAGGTATCCACGGACGGCGGGGCGACGTGGGGCCGCATCGACACGCCCGACGTGGTCGACTCGGCGGCCTTCGGACGGACGCCGCAGGAGCTCATGATCTCGGTCGAGGGCCGGATCTTCTTCCGCGACTGGGTGAGCGAGTCGTGGATCGGCGTGACGGTGCCGCGGCCCGGGATCGGGGGCCTCGTCTCGGACCTCGCGCTCGAGGTGGACTTCTACGGCCACACCGCGGGGACCATCGAGCGCTACGACGGCCCGACCATGCGGCCTCGTTCCGCTGCCGGTGGCGGCGGCCCGATCTTCGACGTCCCCGGCCTCGACGTGCCCGAAGAGGTCCAACCGCCCGCGCCTCCGGCGCTGACGCCGGGCGGGACGAAGGTGCGGATGAAGACCGGCGCGACGCGCACCGTCGACTACCGGCTGAAGCTGTCGGAGAAGACGACCAAGCTCGACCTCTTCTTCCTGCTCGACACCTCCGACACGATGAGCGGGACGATCCAGGGCCTCATCTACAGCGTGTCCGGGATCATCAACCGGCTGAACGACGCAGGGCTCGACGCGCAGTTCGGCATCGGCGTGTCGCGCGCGTACACCGACACCGCCGTCCCGCGTCCTCCGTGCGAGTCCGAGACCCAGCAGAACTGCGAGCGCAACTTCATCTACCG
>JALZEG010000307.1 GCA_030862185.1 Actinomycetota bacterium | reverse complement strand
CCGCCCAGCGACTCCCCGGCCACCTCCACAGTGGCGGTCTCGCCCTCGATCGAGGACGAGACCTCGCCCTCGAGCTGGAGCGACTGCAGGAGCCCGGCCACGAACTCCTCGGCCGTCGCCGCCACGTCCTCGGGCGTGGCGGGCTCGAGGACGTCGCCCTCTTCGCCGCCCGCCGCCTCTTCGCCGGCCCCCGCGGCCTCGACCGGCCGCTCCGGCTCCGAGTCCGCGTAGTCCTCTTGCCGTTCCTCGATCACTTCTTCCTCTTCTTCTTGCTCGACGGATGCGGTTTCGAGGCGGCCTTCGCGGGCCGCTTCCCGCCGTTCGGAGAAGCTTTCGACGAGTTGGGGGCCGCGGCCTTCGCGGTCGCGGGACTCTTCGGAGAACCCTTCTTCGGCACGGCGGCGCCGGCTCCCGCGCCCACGGCGACGGGCGGGTGGGCCTTGAGGATGATCCGCTGCTGGACGATCGTCCACACGTTCGTCGTCACCCAGTACACGACGACGCCGGCGGGGAAGTTGAACGAGAAGACCATCAGCAGCAGGGGCATGACCTTCATGAACATCTGCATCTGCTGCGCCTGCGGGCTGTTCGGGGTCGACTTCTGCATCTGCTTCTGCTGGAAGTAGGTCGTGTAGCCCATGACGAGCACGAGCGCCAGGTAGGGCAGCGCCGTGACGAAGCCGCTCCCGCACGAGGCGGCCAGCTCGCGCGCAGCGCCCTCCAGACCCGCGGCGCTGTTGCCGGTCAGCGTGCCGTTGGCCGAGCAGTTCAGGTGGATCCCGAGGAAGCTGTTGATCTGGATCGGCATCTCGCGGAGCCCGTCGGCAAGGGCGGAGTTCGCAACGACGTCGCCCATGTACTTGAGCGGCTCCCGGATCACGTAGAAGAGCCCGATCAGCACCGGGAACTGCATGAGGAGCGGGAGGCACCCGCCGAAGGGGTTGACCCCGTGCTCCTTGTAGAGCGCCATCAGCTCTTCGTTCATCTTCTGGCGGTCGCCCTTGTGCTTCGCCTGGAGGCGCTTGATCTCGGGCTGGATCGCCTGCATCTCGCGCATCGACTTCGTCTGCTTGATCGAGAGCGGCAGCAGCACGAGCCGAACGGCGAGCGTCAGCAGGATGATCGCGAGCCCGTAGCTCGGGAGCAGCGCGTAGAACCCGGCGAGCGCGGTCGAGAAGAGCTCGAAGAAACCCACCTACGACGCCTTCCGCTTTGGCTCCGGCGTCCCGCCGAGGCGGCCCGCGGTTGGCTCCGGCGTCCCGCCGAGGCGGCCCGCGGCTGCTGCGGCGGGGGCCGGCGGAACGTGGTCGACCCCGCCGGCGGACCACGGGTGGCAGCGGGCCACGCGGCGGACCGCGAGCCAGCCACCGCGGAGGGCCCCGTGGGTCCGGATCGCCTCGGCGGCGTACTCCGAGCACGTCGGGGCGAAGCGGCAGTGGGGGCCCAGCAGCGGCGAGATCAGCCGGCGGTAGAGGGCGATCAGGCCGACCAGACCGCGGCCGAGGGGGCTCACGAGGCCCTCCTGGGGGCGCCGGCGACCGAAAGGGCCTCACTTACATATTCTGCCACTCGGGCGAAGGGTTCCGTCACCACCGGCGCGCGGCCGACCAGGATCACGTCGGCGGGGCCCGGGTCGTAGCTGCGGAAGGCCTCCCGGAGGCGCCGGCGGATCTTGTTGCGGACGACGGCCTTCCCGGCCGACCGTCCGACGGACAGGCCCAGGCGCGGAGCGCCTTCGGTCCGCGCCGCGACGATCGCCGTCACGCCGTCCCGCGTGCAGCGGCGACCCGTGGACTGGACACGCGCGAAGTGCGGCTTCCCGGACAGAGATTCGATCGAGGGCATGGGGCGGTCGTCAGGCGGAGAGGCGCTCGCGGCCCTTGGCCCGCCGCGCCTTGAGGATCGCCCGGCCGGCGCGGGTCTTCATCCGCGCCCGGAAACCGTGCTTGCGCTTGCGCCGGCGCGTGTTCGGCTGGAACGTTCTCTTGGTCATGTGGACATCTTTCGTTCGGTGTCGAAGCAGGCCGCGTGGCGCGACGAGCGCGCCGGCCGTCCGAGGTGCCGGGCGAGTATAGCGGAGCCTCCCTCCGGGCAACTTCTGAAAGATCCTGAGGTTTCCTCGCGACCCGAGGGGTCTCGCCTTGACGCCCTTGGGCAACGGCTGCATAGGATACGCAGCGGTCTCAAGCCTGAGGATCGGGCAGCAGGGCTCGTGGCACTTCCCCACGGATCCACCGGTTGAGTAGCCAGCCGCAGCGGCGCAGGTCTTCGTCCACATCTGTGGATATACCTGTTAGTCACTGCATTGGTCCTGCTCAGACCCACTTTCCCCTACCCCGCGCCAGCGCATGCAGTCGCTGCGACCCTCGGGCCTGGACCCGCGGTGACGCGGGAGATGTGGATAACCAGGCATCGATGAAGGGGAGGGCATGGATGCAGAGCTCGGTTAGCGAAGACTCGCCCGCGCAGCCCGCGGGCACTGCTGCCGAAACGGGCGATTCGCCCGCTGCGGCGATCTGGGACCGGGCGACGCAGGACCTCAAGCTCGCACTCTCCGAGAGCAACTTCTCAGCATGGTTCGGTCGCACGCAGGCCGTGGGACTCGACGGCGACACCCTCGTGCTCGGCGTCCCGAACCACTTCACCAAGGACTGGATCGAGGGCAGGTTCCTCGAGCCGCTCGTGTCCGCCGTCACGGCCGCCGCCGGCCGATCGCTCGAGGTCGCGATCCTCGCCGAGGGCCCCCACGACGCGGCCGAGCCCGCGCCGTCCGGGTCCGCGGAGCCCGTCGTCACGATCCCCGAAGCCGCGGAGGTCGACCCCGACGACGTCTTCCACCCGAACTACACCTTCGACTCGTTCGTGATCGGCTCGTCGAACCGCTTCGCGCACGCGGCCGCGCTGGCCGTCGCCGAGGCCCCCGCGCAGGCCTACAACCCGCTGTTCATCTACGGCGGAGCCGGCCTCGGCAAGACGCACCTCCTCCACGCGATCGGCAGGTACGCGCAGCAGTGGCACCCGAACACCGTCGTCCGCTACGTGTCGACCGAGCAGTTCATGAACGACTTCATCCTCGCCCTGCAGCGGCGCAACATCCCGAGCTTCCACCGCCGCTACCGCATGGCGGACCTGTTGCTGATCGACGACATCCAGTTCCTCGAGGGCAAGGAGCGCACGCAGGAGGAGTTCTTCCACACGTTCAACGCGCTGCATCCCAAGAGCCAGATCATCATCACGTCGGACCGCCCGCCCAAGAAGATCTCGACGCTCGAGGAGCGCCTACGTACGCGCTTCGAGTGGGGGCTCATCACCGACATTCAACCTCCGGACCTCGAGACGAGGCTCGCGATCCTGCAGAAGAAGGCCGAGACCGAGCAGCTCGTCGTCGGCCACGACGTCATGTCGTTCATCGCCAGCCGCATACAGACCAACATCCGCGAGCTCGAAGGCGCGCTCATCCGCGTCGCGGCCTACGCGTCGCTCACGCGCTCGGAGCTCTCGCTGGACCTCGCGCAACAGGTCTTGCGCACGCTTCTGCCCGAGACGCGCGAGGCCCGCGTGACGTCGGACCTCGTCGTGTCCGTCGCCGCGGACTACTACGACGTCACCGCGGAGGAGATCTGCTCGTCGAGCCGCTCGCGCCCGCTCGTCAACGCGAGGCAGATGGCGATGTACCTGTGCCGCGAGCTCACCGACCTCTCGCTACCGAAGATCGGCGAGCGTTTCGGGGGCCGCGACCACTCGACGGTCCTCTACGCCATGCACAAGGTCCGCCAGCAGATGAAGGAGCGTCAGAGCTGCTACCAGCAGGTCGAAGAGCTCACCACGCGGATCCGCCAACAGGCCGCGCGTGGATAACGCCGGCCGCGCCTGCGCGCGTTGTGGAGCAGACGACGCGAATCACGCTGCGCGTCCGAGTTGTGTGAGTTGTGCCGTTCGGCCCCCACACCGAGCGCGCAGGGCCGCGACCCTTCCGACCAGCGATTACGCGCCTGTTCCCCGTTGCCCACAGCCCCTACTAAGGACTACTGAAAGATCTATATCCATAACCAAACCCGTGAACCGCAAACTCCACTGCTCTTTTTTGTCGTACGGCTTCTCTAACGTGAGACCGACGGGTACTCGGATGGGAGGAACACGATGAAGTTCCGGTGCGAGCGTGACGATCTGCTCGAGGCCGTGCAGTTCGCGTCGAGGGCGATCTCGAACCGCGCGACGCTGCCGGTCCTGTCGGGGTTGCGCATCGACGCGAGCGAAGACGGTGGCGTCACCGTCGCGGCGACCGACCTCGAGCTCACGATGGAGACGTCGTTCCAGGCAGGGGTGGACGAGCCGGGCAAGACCATCGTGCCGGGCCGGCTGTTCGGCGAGATGAGCCGCAGCCTGTC
>JALZEG010000279.1 GCA_030862185.1 Actinomycetota bacterium | reverse complement strand
CCCCCGGTCCTCGCCCGAGGACGCCGACGCGGCGCACGCGCGCGCGTGGCGGTGGCGGGTCTTCGCGGTGGCCCCGGCGGCCCTGTTCATGCTCGTGACGATGCTCGCCGGGCGCGACGCGATGGAGAGCGACGCGCTGCGGTGGACGATGCTGGCGGTCGCGACGCCGGTACAGTTCGGGATCGGATGGCCGTTCCTGCGCGAGGCGGCGCGGCGGGCGCGGCGGCGCACGGCGAACATGGACACGCTGATCTCGGTCGGGACGCTCGCCGCGTACGGGTTCAGCGTCTACCAGCTCGCCGCCGACGCGATGGAGCTCTACTTCGAGACCGCGGTCCTCATCATCGCCTTCCTCTCCCTCGGCCGCTACCTCGAGGCGCGGGCCAAGACGCGCGCCGGCAAGGCCATAAGGGCACTGCTCGAGCTCGGCGCCAAGGAGGCGCGCGTGATCGTCGAGGGCCGCGAGGTCATGAAGCCGGTCGCGGAGGTTGCCGTCGGCGACGTAGTGCGGGTCCGGCCCGGAGAGAAGATCCCCGTCGACGGCGAGGTGATCGAGGGGGCCAGCGCCGTGGACGAGTCGATGCTCACCGGTGAGAGCGTCCCCGTCGAGAAGGTCCCGGGCGACCGCGTCGTTGGCGCGACAGTGAACTCCTCGGGCGCGCTGACGATCCGCACCTCCGCGGTCGGTGCCGACACCGCGCTCGCGCAGATCGTGAGGCTCGTCGAGGAGGCGCAGACCGGCAAGGGCGACGTGCAGCGTCTCGCCGACCGGATCTCCGCCGTCTTCGTGCCGGCGGTGATCGCGCTCGCGGCGGTGACGTTCGCGGCGTGGGCGATCGTCGCGGGCGACGTCGCCGCCGGTCTGCTCGCGGCCGTCGCCGTGCTGATCATCGCCTGCCCCTGCGCGCTCGGCCTCGCCACGCCGACCGCGATCATGGTCGGGACCGGGCGCGGGGCGGATCTCGGTGTCCTCATCAAGAGTGCCGACGTCCTGGAGCGGACGCGCTCGATCACGACGGTGCTGTTCGACAAGACCGGGACGCTCACGCGCGGCGAGATGTCGCTCACGGGCGCGTTCGCGACGGGCGACGAGGCCGAGGTGCTGGCGCTCGCGGGTGCGGTCGAGTCCGACAGCGAGCACCCGATCGGCAACGCGATCGCGGCCGCGGCGGCGGACGCGGGACCTCTTCCGGCCGTGGAGGGATTCGGGGCGGTCGCGGGCTACGGCGTGCGGGGCCGCGTGGCGCGGCCCGGTGGAGCGGTCGATGTGTGGGTGGGCCGCAGGAAGCTCATGGCCGAGGCCGGGCTCGTGGTCCCCGAGGCGCTGGAGGAGCGCGCCGGAAGGCTGGAGGACGGCGGTCAGACGGCGGTGTTCGCGGGATGGAGCGGCGAGGTGAGAGGCGTCCTCGCGGTCGCCGACACGATCAAGGACGGCGCCGCCGAGGCCGTCCGGGCGCTGCAGGCGATCGGGCTGCGCGTCGCCATGATCACCGGCGACAACTCCCGGACCGCTGGGGCGGTGGCGCGCGCCCTCGGCGTCGACACCGTGCTCTCGGAGGTGCTCCCACAGGACAAGGTCGCGGAGGTCGCACGTCTGCAGGACGCGGGCGAGGTCGTCGCGATGGTCGGCGACGGCATCAACGACGCGCCGGCGCTCGTGCAGTCCGACCTCGGGATCGCGATCGGCACCGGCACCGACGTCGCGATCGAGGCGAGCGACCTCACGATCATGAGCGGCGACCCCCGGAAGGTCGCGGTCGCGATCTCGCTTGCCCGGCGCACGCACCGGACGATCGTGCAGAACCTCTACTGGGCGTTCGGCTACAACGTCGCGGCGATCCCTCTCGCGGCCCTCGGGCTCCTCAGCCCCGTCCTGGCGGGTGCGGCGATGGCGTTCTCGAGCGTCAGCGTGGTGTCGAACTCGCTGCGGCTGCGCCGCTTCGGTAAGGCGGCCGTGCAGGACGCGCGGCTGCTCGCCTGAGCGGTCAGACGATCTCGGCCTGGGCGAGGATCTCCTCGCGCGTGACGTTGCCGACTAGGTCCGGATGGTCCTTCGCGATGTGGTCCTGGGCCTTCGCCCACAGCTCGTCGTCGTTGTCGGCCTGGAACCGGTACCCGCATGCGCAGTTGACGACCTTGGCCATCCTCCACCTCCCGTGTTCGGTTGGGTCGAGCCTAACCAAGCCGAGCGAGCGGGGATAGGGGTATCGCCACGCTCTGGCGGCGTAGTCGCGAAGCGCAAGAATCCACGTATGGCCGATATCAGGCGCGTGGAGGCGGACCGATGGGAGGCGGTTCGCGACGTCCGCTTGCGCGCGCTCCGCGATGCGCCGGAGATGTTCTGGGCGACGTACGAGGACGAGGTCTCACGCCCGCCGGGATGGTGGCAGGGGTTCATCGAGGCTGGAGCGTGGTTCTTGGCGGTGCAGGGCGACGAGCCCGTGGGGATCGCGGCTGCGATCCGCGACGACCGCTTCGATCCGGCGACGCGGCAGCTGATCTCGATGTGGGTGGCTCCGGGCGCGCGCCGGGGAGGCGTCGGCCTGCAGCTTGTGAAGGCGGTCCAGGGCTGGGCCGTGACGGCCGGGGTGCGAACGCTGCTGCTCGATGTGACGCAGGGCAACGACGCCGCGCGCCGCCTGTACGAACGATGCGGCTTTCGCTTCACGGGCCGGTCTACTCGACACCCTCGGACTTCCCGGCTCCGCGAGCTCGAGATGAGAATGGAGCTGCATCTCGACCGTTGAGTACGCTTGCATGCCGATGGCCAGACGACACGACACGCTGATCCCGCTGACGCACGACCACCACCACGCGCTCGCGCAGGCACGGCGGCTGGAGGAGGCGGCGGAGCTCGAGGAGCGGCCGCGCCTGGACGCGGCTAACGACTTCCGCAACTTCTACTTCGGGAGGGCCGTGCGGCACTTCCACGAGGAAGAGGAGCTGTTCTTCGCGCCGCTGGTCGACGAGCCCGAGGCGCGCGACCTGGTGCTCCGCGCGGTGAGCGATCACCTGAGGTTCCACGCCCTCGCGCGCGAGGTGAGGGGACGTGGAGCCCGACCTGCTGCGCCGGATCCCGGACCTGCTCACGGAGCACGTCCGCTTCGAGGAAGGTGAGCTGCTGCCGTTGGTGGAGCGGCTGGTCCCGGAGGCCGACCTGCAAGACCTGGCGGCAGGCCGCCGCGAGGTCTAAACGCGCCGGTGCCGCAGTTCGTCCCCGGGGGCCGCGATGAGTTTCGGCGGCCGGAGCGGTCTTGCCCTACGACGGGTCCGAGGCTCGAGGAGGAGACCGGCATGAGCACGAACGAGGGCGTACGGCGGGCGACGGGGCGCAGCCGCGACGACTGGTTCGCGGCCCTGGACGAATGGGGAGCGCCCGGCAGGCCGTACCGCACCATCGCGGGCTGGCTGGTCGACGAGCACGGCCTCAGCCGCTGGTGGGCGCAGAAGCTCGTCGTCGAGTACGAGCAGGAGCGGGGGCTGCGGGAGCCGGGGGTCCGGCCCGGCGGCACGTTCGAGGTCACCGCGAGCAAGACCGTCCCGGCGCCGGTCGACCGCGTCTACGCGGTGTTCGTCGACGGGCGGCGCCGCAGGGGGTGGCTGAGGGACGGGACGATGTCGCTGCGGACGGCGCAGCCGGGGCGCTCGGCGCGCTTCGACTGGGACGACGGGACCACCCGCGTGAGCGTCGCGTTCGCAGCGAAGGGAGCGGGGAAGTCGACGGTCGCGGTCGCGCACGAACGGCTGCCCGACGCGGGCGCGGCAGAGAAGGCGAAGACGTTGTGGAAGGAGCGTCTCGCGGCGCTCGCCGTCTACTGCGACACGTGACGGAGCTGGACGCCGGGCGCGTAGGCTCGACGTCCATGGCGACGGGTGGTGGACGCGATCCGGGGTGGGGTTACGCGCTGCGGCACTCGTGGCTCGACCTCCTCCTCCCGTTCCCCCAGTTGTGGCTCTGGCGCGCGGCGAGGAAAGGGCTCGACTCGCTCACGACGCTGCGCGCTCTCTACGTCGTCGGTATCGAGGTGGTCGCTCTGATCACGCTTCTGCTGTGGGTGATCCAGGGCGATCCTTCAGGCGAGGCGTCGATCGAGCCGGAGGTCTTCCTCGCGGCGCTCGTGGTCGTCGGGCTCGGCGAGCTGTTCCTGATTCACCACTTGTTTCACAAACCGCTCGAGGCGGCGACTCCCGAGAAACTCGCTGAGGCGTACCGTGCGCGCACGATCGTCGGCTGGTCCCTGAGCCTCGCGTTGTTCCTGATCGGGTTCGTCGGCTCGTTCGTGACGAACGAGTGGACGATGGTGTTCGCCGGCATCGCCGCAGCCGCCGCCGGGACGTGGATGACGGCTCCGACGAGGGCGCGGCTCGCCGCGGCGCAGAACGACCTCACCGCGCAGGGGTCGTCACTCGACCTCGCCGACGCGCTCGTGAGCACGCCGTTCTCCACCGCCAGGAGGCGGTCTACGTAGCCGGAGCGCGCGTCTTCGCCGTGCCGTAGCCGTAGCGGTGGAGGAACGGGAACGCCACCACCGTCGTTACCAGCCGGTCCAACCGGCTCTGCGCCTCGCGCCACTCCGACTTGTCCTCCAGCACGAGGGTCCCCGTCGCGAAGCGCGACGGGTTGCCGGCGATCGCGTGATTGACGCGCAGGGAGACGGTCCGCTCGTCGACGAAAGGCGAGCGCCAGCCCGTCTCGCCCAGCAGCGCCTGCGTCTGCTCGACCTTCTCCCGCGGAGCGGCCACGAAGTCCTCGTAGCGGATGCGCAGCGCGCGCTCGGGCCCCGCGCGCCGGAGGACCGCCTCCGAGCCGAGGTTCAACAGGTCCCAGCGGATCGTCGCGTCGAGGGCCGTCCGTCGCCGCACCTCGCGGTCGCCGCGCGCCGACGCGTACTTCCTGCTGCGCCACGAGTGCGCGGACGCGTGCGGCTCGCGCACGAGGTGCACGTAGTACGGGTCGAGGTCATCGAGCGTGTCGAGGAACGCGGCGTAGGAAGGCCGCTTCGACGTGTCGACGATCACGCTCGCGCCGGTGACCTCGGCGAGCGTGTAGTAGAGGCGCCTCATCACGTGCGCGTAGCTCTCGAGCGCGTGCCAGCGCCTCCCGCTGCGGTGCCGCAACAGCCTGGCGGTGTTGTGCTCCTTGACGATCGCGTGCTGCCAGCGCGCCACCTGCTCGACGTCGACGTCGGCCAGCCGCGCCAGGACCTGCGACCACACGGGACACTCGAAGACGATGCTGCCGCAGCCGCACGTCGAGCGGCGCACGACGACGGGGTCCCACAGGAACCTGATCTCGCCGCCACAGAAGAACCCGTCGAGCTCGCCCAGGACGTTGCCGAAGATCGTGCTTCCGCTGCGACCCCGGCCCAGCACGTAGAGGACCTTCATCGTCGAATCGTAGTGAGGTTGCGGAGATAAGCGTGGGTCAGTCGCGGGCGAAGACGCCCCTCCCGCGGCCCCAGATCCCGAGGTCGATCAACACGGCGACGACGACGAGGAGGACTCCCCAGCTCCGGAGCCCGCCGACCTCGTTCTCCGACACCGCGACCGCCAGCGTCGTGGTCGGCAGCACGAAGAAGCCGACGAGCGGCAGGACCCAGCCGTCGTAGGCGCGGCTGAGGTAGTCGGTGAAGAGCCAGAGCACGACCATGACCGCGCGCGGCATGCCCAGGACGAGAGCGGCCGCGATGCAACCCATCGGAGGAGTCTAGGCAGTGGGCGGCGGCCCGCGGCGGCGCTTCTTCTCGAGCCCGGGGGGGAGCCCGTCCTTCCTCTTCTCGAGGCCGGGAGGGAGCGCGGGCGCGTTCTCGCTCTCGGGCGCGGGCTCGGGCGGTGCGGGCGGAGACGGCGGCGGCACCGGCCGGGACGTCGGCGGCAGCTTCGGGGGAGTGGTGGCCGCCGGCGCCACGGGCCTGACC
>JALZEG010000264.1 GCA_030862185.1 Actinomycetota bacterium | reverse complement strand
CGTGACGCTGCACCTAAATGCATTTCGGGGAGAACCAGCTATCACCGGGTTTGATTGGCCTTTCACCCCTATCCACAGGTCATCCCCCAGGTTTTCAACCCTGGTGGGTTCGGGCCTCCACGGAGTCTTACCTCCGCTTCACCCTGCCCATGGATAGATCACCCGGCTTCGGGTCTACCGCACGCGACTAAACGCCCTATTCAGACTCGCTTTCGCTACGGCTACGGATCTCTCCTTAACCTCGCCACGTACGAGTAACTCGCCGGCTCATTCTTCAAAAGGCACGCCATCACGGCACACGCGACCGAAGTCGCGTGTACGACGCTCTGACTGCTTGTAAGCGCACGGGTTCAGGTACTATTTCACTCCCCTCCCGGGGTACTTTTCACCTTTCCCTCACGGTACTGGTTCACTATCGGTCGCTAGGAAGTAGTTAGCCTTACGAGGTGGGCCTCGCAAATTCACACGGAATTTCTCGGGCTCCGTGTTACTTGGGAACTCCATCGGGAGGCCGGTCGGCTTTCGCCTACAGGGCTATTACCTTCTTTGGCCTGACTTTCCAGACAGCTCGACTAGCCGCCGGCTTTGTAACTCCCTGACCGGTCTTGCGCCCGGTCTGATGGGTCCCACGACACCCCTGTGGCAACGCCGCAAGGCTTTGACACCACAGAGGTTTGGGCTGATCCCGTTTCGCTCGCCGCTACTCAGGGACTCGTTATTTACTTTCTCTTCCTCGGGGTACTTAGATGTTTCAGTTCCCCCGGTTCCCTCCACAGGCCCTATGTATTCAGACCTGGGTACCAGCGCATGACCACTGGTGGGTTCCCCCATTCGGACATCTCGGGATCACAGGATGTTTGGCTCCTCCCCCGAGCTTTTCGCAGCCTACCGCGTCCTTCGTCGGCTCCTAGCGCCTAGGCATCCACCGTACGCCCTTATTAGCTTGGCATAGATGCTCGCGCTCGCTATGGAGTTTCCAAGGTCCATCCGTTCAACTTCCGTTCGAGAGTGGATCTCGTCGCCGAAGGCTTGTCCCGGGGCAAAAAAATCCGCCGGCTGAACGTTCCGGGCCGGCGGGGAGGCTTGGCAGTTGGCTCGTCGCCTGTGCCTAAGCGCACACCCCTGGGAAGTCCTCCAGCATCAAGTGTCCTCTCTCGACGTGAACAGCCTCGACATTCTACGGACGGCCCCCGGGGCCGTCAAACCACCCTCGGGGAACTTCCTGCGGAAGCCGCTGCGGGGACGGACAACGAGGGGGCGGCGCCGGACATTCCCGGAGCCGCCCCCTTCCTTTCGCAGGGCTGAGCCCTAGAGCAAGGCGACCCCGCGAATCGGATACGTAGTTAAAGCAGCGGCGCGTGCTGCCGATACGTAAACAGCGCCGTCTCGCGAGGCGCTCCGGGCCGCACGGCAGGAGGGGATGCGATGAACGTAGAGCGCGACCGCAAGAGCCATCGCCTCGCCTGGAGCAGCGCGATCGCGGTGCTCGTCGTCGCGTTCGGCGCCCCCATCGCGGGGGCCGCCGGGATCGAGGTGCCGCAGGTCACCCAGGTCCCCCTGCCGGTCGAGCAGCCGCCCCTTCCGGGCCTCCCCGAGCTTCCGGAGGTCCCGCAGGTTCCGCTTCCCGAGGTCGAGCCGCCGCTGCCGGTCCCCGACGTCACGACCGTGCCCGTTCCCGTGGAGGAGCTGACTGACGACGTCGGTGAGGTCGTCGACGGAGCGACGGACGTGGTGGACGACGTCACGGGCGGCGACACCGGTGACGTGGTCGACGACGTCGTGGACGACGTGACCGGCGGTGCCGGCGACGTGGTGGACGAGGTCACGGATCCCGAAGGGCCGGTCGGCGGAGTCGTGGACGACGTGACGGATCCCGACGGTCCCGTCGGCGGCGTCGTGGACGACGTGACCGGCGAGGCCGGCAACAACGCCGGGAAGGTCGTCGACTCCGTCGTTGACAAGGTTGGCGGCGTGCTCGACGACGTCGCCGGCGGGCTTCCCGGCTCCCCCGACGCTCCGGGCATTCCCAAGCCGAAGGTTCCGGGCCTCGACCCCGTCACCGAGACGGGGACCGACCCCGGAGGCGCCGGACCCACCCGCACCCCCGAGGAAGCCGCCGCGCTCGGCGAGCGCATCGCGGCCACCGTCCCCGCCGACGGCTTTGCGGCGAACGTCCTCGCCGCGAGCGAGACCGCCGCGGCGTCTGCACCCCCGACCCGGGACGTGCCGGAGCCGTCGCTCGTCCAGCAGATCGCGCAATCGATCTCCGACGTCGCGCAGAGGATCGCGTTCCCGCTGCTGCTCGCCGCCGCGGTCGGAGCGTTCGTCGTCGCGCAGAACCGGGTGGATCGCAAGGACCCGAAGCTCGCGCTCGCGTCGCTGGACGCCGACGAAGACCTCCTGGGCTTCGAGTGAGGCCACCGGAACGTTCGCCTGGCGAGATGGTCTCGCTGGGCGAGCGCCTGGGCTATCTGCAGGCGCTGAGGGCCGTCCTCGCGCTCGTCGTCCTCGCGTCGGCGGCCGTCTCTCGGGACGTCGTCGGTGCGGGAGTCGAAGACCTGCTCCTCGTCTGCGTCGGCTACCTCGTCGTGTCGGCGACCGGCGAGGGGTTGAGGCGGGCCGGGCGGATCCGCGGGCTGTTCACCGTCGGCGGGATGCTCCTCGTCGACGGGCTGTTCCTCGCGTGGGTCCTCTATCTGACCGGCGGGACCGAGAGTCCCCTGCGTTTCCTGGTCTACGTCCACCTGATCGCGGTGACGCTGCTGGCGTCGTACCGCACCGGGCTGAAGATCGCGCTGTGGCACTCGCTGCTGTTCTTCGTCGTCTTCTACGCGCAGGTGTCGGGGATCGTGCCCCAGATCGACTCGACCGCCGAGGCCGCGACGCGCAGCCGGCCGTCGGCCTTCAACGTCGTCGCGTTCTGGGTCGTCGCGCTCGCCACCACGGCGTTCTCATCGGTGAACGAGAGGGAGCTCCGGCGGCGCAAGGCCGACGTGGAGGCGCTCGCCGAGATGGCCGCGCGGCTCGAGCCGCAGGCGGAGCCGCGGAAGGTCGCGTCGGTGCTGCTGGAGTCCGTGTGCGACACGTTCGGCTTCGCGCGCGGCGCGGTCGCCGGCGGTCAGGACGGGACGATCGAGCTCCTCGCCTATCACGGCCCCGGCGATCCTCCGCAGGTCCCCGCGTGCACCGGGGGTTTGCTGCGGCGCGTCGTCGACGAGCGCAAGCCGGTCCTCGCGAAGGGGCTGGAGCCCGAGAGCGACGAATGGCTGAACGGCGTGCTTCCGTTCGGGCGCAACCTCGTGGCGGTCCCGCTATCCGCGGACGGTGAGCCCGTCGGCGCGCTCGTGGTCGAGCACGCGGCTCGGCGCGGGGGCCGCGTCGAGCGGAGGGTCGTGTCGATGCTCGGGCAGTTCGCGGCGCACGCCGCGCTCGCGCTGAAGAACTCGTGGCTGCACCAGCAGGTGCAGAGGCTCGCCGAGACGGACGGCCTCACGGGACTAGCCAACCGGCGGACGTTCGAGGCGACGCTCGAGCGCGAGCTCTCGCGCGCCGCGCGCAGCGGCGAGCCCGTCACGCTCGTCATGGTCGACGTGGACCACTTCAAGGCGCTCAACGACAAGCACGGCCACCAGGTCGGAGACGACGTCCTCGAGCTCGTCGCGCGCGTCCTCGCGTCGGCGTGCAGGGACTTCGACACCGCGGCGCGCTACGGGGGCGAGGAGTTCGCCGTCGTCCTGCCGGCGTGCTCGTCCGCGGAGTCGCTCCTCGTCGCGGAGCGTCTGCGCGAGTCCATTGCCGCGATCGAGACGGTCGCGAACGTGACCGCGAGCGCCGGCGTCGCGACGTTCCCGGCGCACGCGGCCGATCCGGAAGGCTTGATCAAGGCCGCGGACGAGGCCCTGTACGAGTCGAAGCGCGCGGGGCGCAACCGCGTCACGCGCTCGCGCCGCCGCGGCTCCCGTAAGACGAACCTCGTCGTCTTGCCGGAGTAGCTCGCTATCTATAAACCCTCCGGCGGAAGACGTCGGTCGCCAGGGAGGCGACGCGGTCGAGGATCAGCAGGCCGTCGAGGTGGTCGATCTCGTGCTGGAAGGCCCTCGCCTCGAAGCCCTCGGTCGCGATCACCCTCCGCTCCCCTTCCGGAGAGGTCCCGGCGACGACGATGCTCGTGTGACGCGCCACGTCCGCCGTGAGGTCCGGCACGCTCATGCAGCCCTCGCGGCCCACCTTGCGGCCGGACGCCTCGACGATCACGGGGTCGAAGAGCACCACGAGGCCGTGACAGACCGTCGTCTTCGGATGCTCGCTCACGTCGAGCGCGAACGCGCGCCTCGACACGCCGATCTGCGGCGCCGCGAGCCCGACGCACGCCGGGGACGCGCGCATCGTGTCGACGAGGTCGGCGACGAGGTCCGCGTCGGGCGTCGCACCGGCCGGCTCGGCCCTCTGCTTCAGCACCGCGGCCGGCAGCCGGCAGACCGGCCGGACCGCCACGTCTACAGGACGTCCCGCTCGATCGGGTGGACGCTCACCTCGACGCCGACCTCCGCGCGCAGCTCGTCGAGCGCGGCCGCGACCTCGTCCGGCGACGCCGAGGAGATCTCGAGCATCAGCGCGTAGACGGGCTCCTCGGGAGAGCCGATCACGCGCGACGTGAGGTCGGTCACGTTCGCGCCGAGCCGCGCCAGCGCGTCGGCGACGCGGAACACGATCCCGGGGTGGTCGGCTCCGTAGACGGACACGACGTGCGTCGACTCCTCGGGGGCCGCGGTCACCTCCTCGACCGGACGGGCCGCGACGACGAGGTCCATGTCGCGTGCGGCGGGCGCCAGGGCGTCTTCGAGCCGCGCCGCGTCCGTACCGGCCGGCCCCCGCACGACCATCACCATCGAGAAATGGCCGCGCAGGATCGTCGACGTCGTGTCCTCCAGATTGCAGCCGGCCTCGTAGAGGGCCTTCGTCACGGCCGCGACGATGCCGGGACGGTCGGTGCCGATGACGGTGACGGCGATGGGCTGCGCGGCGTCCATGGCCGCAACCCTATGCGCCGTTGCTACTCCAGCGAGGGAATGCGCACGACCGAGTCGGTCTCCGTCGTCGAGACCCAGAAGTCGCCGGCGCCGCGCACGAGGTCGCGCGGCCCCCCTTCGATCTCGGCGACCTCCGTGACCTCGCCGGTGTCCGGATCGATCGACGAGACGAGGCCGGCGCCGTCGCCCACGTCCGACAGCACCAGGATGACGTCGCCCGCGTGGACCATCTCCATGTAGGTCCCCCGGAACGAGTACTCGTCGATCGCCCCCGAGCCCGAGGCCACGTCCGCCGCGAACAGGCGGCTCCCGTTGCCCTCCGCGACCCAGACCCGGCCGCGGTAGTAGTGGATGTCCCCCCGGTCCGAGACGTCGAAGGACAGCTCGACGTCGTTCGGCCGGCCGGTCTCCGGATCGATCCCGCGCACGGTGCCGTCGGCTTCGAGCACGAAGACGCCGGCGCCGCGCGCCGCGACGTTGACGGGGTCGAGGTCCCCGATCCGCTGGAGCTCGTCGCCGGACGCGAGGTCGATCTGCACGAGCTCCTCGCCGACGACCGACACCCACAGGTAGTCGTCGATCGCGAGGTCCAGCGGCGTCCCGGCCGGCGCCACGGTCTTGGTGACGTCGGGGACCTCCGCGTTGGCGACGGAGTCGATCCTCTGGACCACGCCGAGGTCGCGGTTCGCGATCCACACGTCCCCGTCGTCGGCTACCGCGAGATCGCCGGGCGTGCCGTCGACCGGAACGGTGAGCACCTCTTCGTTCGTCGCCGGGTCGACGCGCGAGATGGTCCCGTCGCCGGTGTTCGAGACCCAGACCGCGCCCTCGCCGACGGCCACCTCCACCGGCGAGTCGCCCACCCGGATCGGGACCGATCCCGCGGGAAGCTCGAGGCGCCCCGCCGGCCGCGGCCGGTCCCCTGCGTCCGGGAGCGGCCACGCGTAGACCGCCACGGCCACGGCCGCGGCGGTCGCGAGCACTGTGGTCGCTCCTGCCCTGATCTGCCGGCGCCTCCGGAGGCGGCCGACGGTCGTTCGCGCCCGATGGAGGTCGGCGGGGTTCCTCCGGAGGTACTCGTCGCCGACGGAACGCAGCGCCTCCTCGAGACGGTCGTGGCCGCTCCTCATGCCTCACCGCCCCTCATGAAGTCCGCGCCGAGGTGCTCCGCCAAGCGCGCCCGCGCCCGCGACAGCTGCGACTTCACCGTTCCGAGAGGGCAGTCGAGCGTCTGGGCTATCTCCGGCTCGGTCAACCCCTCGAGGTAGCGCAGCACAACGCACGCCCTCTGCCGGTCGGGCAGCGTCCGCACGGCCGCCCAGACGTCGAGCCCGAGCCCGTGGTCCTCGACCTCGTACGTCTTCTCGCGCTGCTCGTCGCGGTGATGGACGAAGGAGTTCACGCGGTTCTCGATCGCCTTGCGCCGCATGCGCGAGCGGCACGCGTTGACGACCATCTGCCGGAGGTAGGCGGGGGGCCAGTCGACGCTGCGGAAGCTCCTCCAGCGCGACAGCGCCTTCGCGAACGCCTCCATCACGATCTCCTCCGCGGCGTCGCCGTCGCCGAGCATGACGTAGGCCAGCCGGCGCATCGGGTCGTAGTGCTCGTAGAAGAGGGCCGCGAGCTCCCGGTCGCGCTCGCTCTCCTTGTCGCGCCTAGTCAAGTCCCGCTCCGCCAGGATCCCGGCGTCCATCAGGTGGGCGTGCATGCCCCTCTACACGCCCGGCCGCGCCCAAGGGTTCCGCCCCCGGCGGCCCCGGTGACGGTACGTAGTTTTCGCAAAGGCCTTGCAGGACTAGTCCCGGGGTCCTGATAATGCCGGGACTCGTACGGACCATCGTGACCAAGGACCCCCTGTGCCTCGAATCTCCTTCACCGGCGAAGAGCATGCACGCATCAACCACGTCCTGCGAGAGCTCGACCCCGCGACGCACGACCTGACGGCCCACTGGCGTGATCTCCTGAGCGGCGAGGACTGGGCCTTCCTTCAGGACTACGTCCGCACCGAGATGCGCGCGACGCTCGAGATGGGCATGCTCGCACGGTCGATCGCCATCGTGGTCGACGAGCGCCGTCTCGCCGACAAGACCGCGGTCGACCACTTCATGCGCTCCACGCCGTGGTCGCGCAACTTCGGGCTGACGGATCAGGCCGAGGAGAGGCTGATGAGCATCCTCGGCCAGGCGCTCGACTCGCCGCTGTTCCTCGCGATCGAGGCGCTCATGCAGATGGCCGAGGACCGGATGTTCGACACGCTCGACAGCGAGTACCGGAGCCTGCTCGAAGGCAGGCTGTAGCTCAGGCCCCCGCCTGGGCCTCCTCCAAGCTCTCCGCCGCCGCCTCCCACTCCGTTTCGAGACGCGCCATCCGCCGCTTCGCCACCTCGTAGTCGCGCACCAGCGCAGCCACGTCGGTGCCGGACGAGTACACCTCCGGGTCCGCCATCACGGCCTCCAGACGCTTCAGCTCCGCCCCGACCTCGCCCATCCGCCTCTCCAGACGCGCGACCTCGTCGCGCAGCCCCTTCGTCCTCGCTCGCTCCTGGTCCTCGATCCGCCGGCGTTCCTTCGCGCTCGTCTTCGGGGCGCTCTGGGGGGCCGGCGCGGTCTCGGCGGGCTGGGGGGCGGAGCGTTCGAGGTAGTCGTCGTAGCCGCCGTCGTAGGCCGTCACGCGGCCCCCGCGCACCTCGACGATCCGGTCGGCGACGCTCCTGATCAGATGGCGGTCGTGGGTGATGAGGACGAGGGCGCCGGTGTACTCCTCGAGCGCGTCCTCGAGCGCGTCGCGGCTCGGGATGTCGAGGTGGTTCGTGGGCTCGTCCATGCACAGCAGGTTCGCGGGCGACACCAGCATCCGGGCGAGGGCGAGCCTGCTGCGCTCGCCGCCCGAGAGCACCGACACCGGCTTGTCGACGTCGTCGCCCGAGAACAGAAAGCGCCCGAGCAGGTCGCGCGGCGCGACGTCGACGCCGGGTGGGACCGCGCGCCGGAGCTCCTGCACGACCGTGTTCGACAGCACCAGCTCCTCGATCTGGTGCTGCGCGAAGTAACCCACGCTCGCCTTGTGGCCCAGGCGGCGCTCCCCCGTCTGCGGCGTCAGCGCTCCGGCGAGGAGCTTGAGCAGCGTGCTCTTGCCGGCGCCGTTCGGCCCGACCAGCGCGATCTTCTCGCCGCGCTCGACGGCGAGGTCGAGGCCGTCGTAGACGAGGTTTGCGCCGTAGGAGAAACCGACGCCGGCGAGCTCGAGCACGACGCGCCCGGGCCGCGGCGGCTGCGGGAACGCGAGCTTCATCGTCCGCGCCCGCCGCGGCGACCCGCCGGCCTTCTCCATCCTCTCGAGCGCCTTGATGCGGCTCTGCACCTGCTTCGCCTTCGTCGCCTTGTAGCGGAAGCGGTCGATGAACGCCTGCGTCTGCGCGGTCTTGCGCGCCTGGCTCGCCGCCGCCGCCTCGGCCTGCTGCGCCCGCTCCGAGCGCTGGCGCACGAACGACTCGTAGTTCCCGGTGTAGGTCGTGAGCCGGCCCCCGTCGATCTCGACCACCTTCGTGGCGAGACCGTTGATGAAGTCGCGGTCGTGCGAGATCAGCAGGACCGCACCCTCGTACGTCCCGAGGAACCTCTCGAGCCAGTCCACCGACTCGAGGTCGAGGTGGTTCGTCGGCTCGTCGAGCAGCAGCACGTCCGGCGCCGACAGCAGCAGCTTCGCGAGGGCCACGCGCATCAGCCACCCTCCCGACAGCGCGTCGGTCGGCCGGTCGAAGGCCTCCTGCGCGAACCCGAGACCCGCCAGGATCCGCTTCGCCTCGGCCTCGATCTCGTACCCGCCGAGGGTCGCGAACCGGTCCTGCAGGCGCGCGTACTCGTGGACGAGAGCGTCGAGCTCCGGCCCCGGCGGGAGCTCCTGCATCTCGTGTTCGAGCACCGCGAGCCGGTGCCCGGCCTGCGTGGTCTCCGAGCCCGCCGAGAGCACCTCCTCCAACAGGCTGCGGCCGCGCAGCTCGTCGGTCTCCTGGCGCAGGAAGCCGACGACCACGTCGCGCGCGATCGTCACACTGCCGTCGTCGGGCTCCTGCTCCCCCGCGACGATGCGGAACAACGTCGTCTTCCCGGTCCCGTTCAGGCCGACGACCGCGACGCGGTCGCGCGCGCCCACCTGGAGCGTCGCGTCGCGGAAGAGGTCGCGCGCGCCGAAAGACTTGCGGAGGCCGGAGATGGTGATCATCGCGACGTCGATTCTGTACCGTCACCCGATGGACCTCGACCTGCGACCTCCGGCGAGCGGCGACCTGGACGCGCTCGTCGGCTTCTACCGCGCCTGCGACGAGGTCGACGCCCCCGGCGCCGTCAGCGATCGCGAGGACGTCGCGTGGCGCTGGCGGACCGCCGAGTTCGACCGAGAGCGCGACGCGTGGGTGGCGTCGTCCTCCGGAGGCGTCGTCGGCTATGCGTGGGTGTTCGAAGGGCTCGCCGACGTGAGGGTCCATCCCGGCGCGCGCGGCCGCGGCATCGGATCGCACCTCCTGCGCGTCGTCGAGCGACGGGGGGCCGAGCAGGGCAGCCGCGACGGTCACCTCAGGCAGAACGTCACGGACCGCATGCCGGACGCGCGCACCCTGCTGGAGGCGAACGGATACGTCTACTCGCACCACTACGCGCGCATGGAGACGACGTTCGCGGCGCGGCCGGCCGAGCCGCCGGCCCCCCAGGGAGTGACGTTGCGGACCTACGAGC
>JALZEG010000240.1 GCA_030862185.1 Actinomycetota bacterium | reverse complement strand
CGCGACGACGGCCGCCTTGTGCCCCAGCGTCGCGTCGTCGATGCCGGTTCCACGCCCCGTCCAGTCCTCGGGGGCCCGGCCGAACAGCGCGGCCGCGACCGCGGCCGCCGGCGTGGTGTTGCCGATCCCCATCTCCCCGAGCACCAGGAGGTCGGCGTCGAGCCCGCGCACGGCCGCGCGGCCCTCCTCGAAGCACGCCCCGAAGCGCGCCGGGTCCATCGCCGGGGCGGTCACGATGTTCCCCGTCGGCCTCCCCACGCCGACGTCGACGACGGAGACGGACGCGCCCGCGTCGCGCGCGAGGACCGTGGCGGTCGCGATCCCGCGACGCAAGGCGTCGAGCATCGCTCCCGTCACTGCGGACGGATACGCGCTGACGCCCTCGGCCGCGACGCCGTGGTCGGCGACGAACACGACGAGCGCCGGGCGGCGCACTGCGGGACGGTGCGTCCGTTGCCACCCGGCGAGCCACGCGGCGACCTCGTCGAGACGCGCGAACGCTCCGGCGGGGCGAAGGACTTCGGCCGCCCGCCGTGCGACCGCCGCGCGCGCGTCCTCGTCGGGCGCCGGCAGGTCGACGGGGAGGTCGAGCTCGTCTCTCACGGCACCCCTGCGGGCGCGACGACGGGCAGATCGGGCCGGGCCCCGTTCTCGATCAGCCCGAGGAGACCGTCGGTGTCGGCATGTGCGGCGATCAGGCCTCCCAGACGCCGGCTCTGCTCCTCGCGCACCTCTGCGAAAGAGAAGTCCCCCGGCTCCCAGTCGACCCGGGCGCGCTCCGCGACCGCGGCGAGGAACGCCCGGCGAAAGCCGTCGGCCTCGAATATCCCGTGCCACGACGTACCGCAGACCGCGCCGTCGACCGACCCTTCGGGCCCGTCTCCCGACTCGAACAGCGCGTCGCCGGCGAGGACGCGCGGCCGTCCGTGCCGGATCTCGTATCCCTCGACGGGCATGTCGAAGCCCGGCGCGCGGCCCACGCGCCGCGCCAGCACCTTGTCGCTACCGAACTCGGTGACGACGGGCAGGAGGCCGAGCCCGGCCGCCTCGCCGGCCCGGGACTCGACCTCGTCGACGATGTGACGGCCCAGCATCTGGAACCCGCCACAGATCCCGAGGATCGGGCGTCCCGCACGGGCCCTCGCCGCGAGTGCTTCGTCGAGCCCCCACCCGCGCAGCGCGCGGAGGTCGGCCACGGTCGACTTCGATCCCGGCAGAACGACGAGGTCTGCCTCCGCGACCTCCGCCGGCGCGGTCGTGAAGCGCACCGCGACCCGCGGCTCGAGGAGCAACGGGTCGAAGTCGGTGAAGTTGCTCATCGACGGCAGGCGGACCACCGCGACCGAAAGCGGACGCCCGCCGCCGAAGCCGGTCCCGTCCGACGACCGCACCGCGAGCGCGTCCTCCGCGTCGACGGCGACCCCGCGGATCCACGGGAGGACGCCGTAGAAAGGGCGGCCGGTCAGACGCGAGAAACGCGCGAGCCCCTCGTCGAGCAGACGCGGATCGCCTCTGGACTTGTTGAGCAGAAAGCCGCCCACGAGCGCCTGGTCCCCGGGGTCGAGCAACGCGAGCGAGCCGAACAGCGTCGCGAACGAGCCGCCGCGGTCGATGTCGGCGACGACCACGACCGGAGTATCCGTGCTGCGCGCGAATCCGAGGTTGACGAGATCGCGGTCGCGCAGGTTGAACTCCGCGAGGCTCCCCGCCCCCTCGCACACGACCACGTCGAAGCGCGCGCGCAGCGACCCGTACGCGTCCAGGACGACCTCCTCCAGCTCCGGGACCCTGTCCCCGTATCCGAGCGCGTCGCTCGTCGCCGCGGGACGTCCCATCACCACCACCTGCGCGTCCCGTTCCGTCATGGGTTTGATCAGGATGGGGTTCATCGCGGCCTCGGGTTCGACGCCCGCCGCGAACGCCTGAGCAGCCTGCGCGCGGCCTATCTCCTCGCCGGCGGTCGTGACGGCGGAGTTCAGAGACATGTTCTGGGCCTTGAACGGCGCGACGCGCACACCTCGATCGCGCAAGAAGCGGCAGAGTCCTGCGACGACCACGCTCTTGCCCGCGTCGGACGACGTCCCGCACACCAGCAGTGACCCGTTCACCGATCCACCGGCTCGAGCCGCAGGGCGCGGCCCGCAACGACGAGGAGGACCTCGTCCGCGTGCCCGGCCCACGTCGAGTTGACGCGCCCGAGCACGTCGCGGAAGCGGCGGCCGAGGTCGGAGGCCGGATGGACGCCCATCCCGACCTCGTTCGTGACCACGAGCGTGGACGCGGCCCTGCTCGCGGCATACGCGGCCGCCCCGGCAGCACGGGCCTCGATCTCCTCGTCCCCGAGCCCCGCGAGCACGAGGTTGCTGACCCACAGCGTGAGGCAGTCGAGGACCACCGTGCCGTCGTCACCGATCCCTTTCAGCGCGCCGAGGAGGTCGGCGGGCTCCTCGACGGTCCGCCAATCCCGGGGACGCTCCGCGCGGTGGCGCTCTATGCGTCTCGCCATCTCCTCGTCCAGCGCCTCCGCCGTCGCGACCAGCGTCACAGGCGAGGAGCTCGAGGCCGCGAGGCGCGCCGCGAGCGACGACTTGCCCGCCCGCGCTCCTCCGATCAGCAGGCGCAGAGCCATCAGAGGTCGATGCCCCTCTGCGCACGCACGCCGCGATCGAACGCGTGCTTGACCTTGCTCATCTCGGTGACGGTGTCGGCGGCGTCGATCAACGCGCGGGGCGCGTCCCGCCCCGTCGCGATCACGTTGACGTGCGCGGGCCGGCTCTCCAAGGCCGCGACGACAGCACGCTCGTCGATCCAGCCGTAGTTGATCGCGTACGTGATCTCGTCGAGCAGGATCATGCGGTAGTCGCCCGAGGCGATCTTGCCCTGCGCGACGCTCCATGCCTCGCGGGCGCGGGCCTCTGTCTCGTCCATGTCCTTCGAGTTCCAGGTGAACCCGTCGCCGGTCGACCACCACTCGACGCCGAGGTCGCGCGCGACGGTCTCCTCGCCGACGCGCCATTTCGCCGACTTGATGAACTGGACGACGCAGACCGGCCAGCCCTGCGCGATCGCGCGCAGCATCGTCCCGAAGGCGGCGGTGCTCTTGCCCTTGCCGTCGCCCGTGTTCACGATCACCAGCGACTCCGCCCGCGCGCGAGGGGGCCGGGCGGGAGGCGTCGTCGGAGGATCGACCGTCACCGGACGACCTCGCGCGGCCGGGCGCGCATCGGGACGACGACGACCCCTTCGCCGTTCGGAAGCACGTCTACGGAAGCTCCGTAATAGCGCTGGATCAGGTCCGCGCGCAGGACCTCGGCCGCAGACCCCCGCGCCACGCCGCGGCCGCGGTCGAGCAGGACGAACCGCGCTGCGTACTGCCCGGCAAGCGTCAGGTCGTGCATCGTCGAGAGGACCGTGAGACCGGCCTCCTGCCGCAAGCGGTCCACGAGCTCGAGGACCTGCTGCTGGTGGCCGATGTCGAGCTCGCTCGTCGGCTCGTCCAGGAGCAGGACCGGCGCTTCCTGCGCCACCGCGCGCGCGAGCACCACGCGTTGAGCCTCTCCCCCGCTGAGCGACGCCACGTCGCGCTCCGCGAACGCATCGAGGTCGAGCCGTCCGAGGGCCGCGGCCACCGCGTCGCAGTCCTTCCGGCTCTCCGTCGCGAAGTAGCGGATGTGCGGGTTGCGTCCCATCAGGACGTAGTCGGAGACGCTCGTCCCCTCCGGCAGCACAGGCCTCTGCGGCACGTAGGCGATGGAGCGTGCGAGCGTCCGCCGCGGGACCTGGTCGACGGACACGCCGCCGACGCGGACCGACCCGCGGAACGGGACCAGGCCGGCGACCGCGCGGAGGACGGTCGTCTTGCCCGCGCCGTTCGCGCCGATCAGCGCAACCCACGATCGCTCGGGCACCTCGAGGTCGAGCGCGTCGACGAGGGCCTTGCCGTCGTACGAGACGGTGAGGCCCGCTACCTCGATCGAGCTCACGCGACCCTCCCGCTGCGCCTGAGGACGACGAGGAAGAACGGCGCGCCCAGGAACGCGGTGATGACGCCGATGGGGATCTCGGCCGGCGCGATCAACGACCGTCCGACGAGGTCGGCGAGTATCAGGAAGGCGGCGCCGAACACGAGGGAGAGCGGGATCACGAGCCGGTAGCTCGTCCCGAAGACGAGCCTCACTGTGTGCGGGACGATGACGCCGACGAAGCCGATGAGGCCGCTCACCGACACGGCGGCGGCGGTCCCCAGCGAGGCCGCGACGACGATCAGCACGCGCACGCGCTGCGTGTCGACGCCGAGGCTCGCGGCCTCCTCGTCGCCGACGCTCAGAACGTCGAGGAGGCGGCGGTGCAACACAATCGTGGCTCCGCCGATCAACAGATACGGGAGGACGAGCGTCACCTCGCGCCAGCTCGCGGTCGTGAGCTGGCCGAGGATCCAGGTGTACACCTGGCGCACCGTCTCGTCCTCGCGCTGCTGGACGTAGGTCTGGATGGCCGTCAGGAACGACGCGGTCGCGACCCCGGCGAGGATCAGCGTCGCGGCCGTCCGGGCGCGCCCGCCGGCACGGCCGAGCACGTACGTCATCGACACCCCCAGGAGCGCGCCGGCGAACGCGGCCAGGGGCAGCGGATCGACCGGCCAGTCGAGCGCCGGCGGTGCCCATGCGATCACGATCGTGGCCCCGAGCCCGGCCCCCGCGGCGACGCCCAGCAGGTAAGGGTCCGCGAGCGGGTTTCGGAACACTCCCTGGTACGCCGCGCCGGCGAGCGCGAGCGTCGCGCCGACGAGCCCCGCGAGCACCACACGGGGAATCCGAAGCTCCCACAGGATCGCCTGCTGCTGGTCGGTCAGGCCCGAGCCCACGGTCACGAACGGGAGCCGGTCCGCGATCTCGGCGAGCGCGGGACCGACCCCGAGCCGGACCGGCCCCATGAGGACGCCGAGGACCGTGGCGGCGACCAGGAACGCGAGCGCGAGCGACAGCCATGCAGGCCGCAGGCTCGCCGGCCGGGCCGCCGCTCTCATCTCGCCGCGGCCCGCACGCTCTTCAGAGCGTCCACGACCACCTCGAGGAAGTCGACCACCCGGGGCCCCCAGCGCGACGAGACGTCGTCGCCGACGTCGAACACCGCGCCGCGCTGCACCGCGGCTATCCGGTCCCACCCGGGACGCCGCGCCACGCGCTCCGGAGTCTGACCGCAGCACTCGGAGTCCGCGAGGAAGATGAAGTCGGGGTCGGCCTCCACGATGTACTCGGCCGACAGCTGTGGGTATCCGGTTCCCGCCTTGTCGGCCTCGTCCGCGATGTTGCGGAGCCCCGTGAGCGCGTAAACCTGCCCGATGAACGTGTGCGACGTCACCGTGAAGTACGTGTCGTCGAGCTCGTGGTAGTAGGTCGGCGGCTCGTCGAAGTCCGGGACGCCGGTCACGATCTCGTCTATGTGCGTGCGGATCCGTTCGACCTCCTGCGCGGCCTCGTCGGCGTGGCCCGTCGCGGCGCCGAGCTGCTCGATCTGCTCGTACGCCTCGTCGAGATCGGAGGCCGCGGGATGGACGAGCAGCGGGATCTCCAAGTCCGCGAGCGACTTCAACGCGGCCGCGTCGGTGGCCACGACGAGGTCCGGCTCGTAGCTCGCGATCGCCTCCACGTTGGGCTCGTAGCCGGAGAGGTCGGTGGTCGGCACCTCCGGCGGGTAGTCCGACTGGTCGTCGACGGCGATCACCTGCTCGCCCGCGTCGATCGCGAACAGCATCTCGGTGGCCGTGGGAGACAGCGACACGATGCGCTCGGGCTCGGCCTCGATGCGCACCGGTCCGTTGGCGGCCTCGATCGTGACCGGGAACGAGTCGTCGCGC
>JALZEG010000231.1 GCA_030862185.1 Actinomycetota bacterium | reverse complement strand
AGGTTCGAGTTGCCCTCGAGGAAGTCCAGGCTCGACACCTCTTTCTCGAACGGGCCCTTGTAGCGCACGATGTAGAGGCCGTTGCGGACGTCGGAGAAGTAGATGAGCCCGTCCTTGATCACCGGGTAGCTCCACGCCACGACCTTGTCGTGGCCCGACGAGAGAACCGGATCCTCGGTCACCACGACCGGCAGCGGCTCGGGCTTGAACTCGGCCGCCTGCGCGGGCGCCCCCGGCTTCGAGATGTCGACGGCCTGCAGCCCGCCCGAGTGCCACGTCAGGATCGCGAGGTTCCGGGTGAGCGTCGGGTTGTGCGCGGCCCAGCTCGACAGCGCGTTGCGCACCGGGTCGTTGTCGGTCTGCGAGTCGCAGAACTCCTCGGTGTTCTGCGGGAGCTTGTATTCCGCGATCACCTTCGGCTTCTTCGGGTTGCGCACGTCCACGACGCGCGACCAGCCCCACGGGCATCCGTGGTCGCCGAGCAGCACCGGGATCTCGCCGTAGACCTCGTCGGTCGTCCACACGTAGTCGCGGCCGGGGAACGGCACCGCGCTGTGGATGCCGGGATCGCCCCAGTGGACGCGGTTCTGGATCGGCGTGAGCAGCTTCGCCTTGGGCTTAGCGACGCCCTTCGCGAAGTCGGAGACGTCGACCATGAAGAAGCCGCCGCCGAGGAAGGACATGTAGGCGGTCTTCCCGTCGGGGCTCACCGCGAGCGAGTGGAGCCGGTTGTCGGTGTCCGGGCTCGGGATCACCGTCGTCCACTCGCCGATCTCCTCGAACTTGCCCTGGGCCGCACCGGAGACGTCGGTCACCAGCATGGAGACCGAACCGCCGCCCGGCGTCGACTGGAACAGCAGCGAGCGGTCGGGGTCCTTCGGGTCCTGCCACAGGTAGAACTCGTGGGGGTTCGAGCTCGGCTCGTACTCCGAGACGAGCTCGGGCGCCGCGGCCTTGTCACCGGAGATGTCGTAGAAGCGGTAGTTGTCCTGGCCGGCGAGCTGCGTCGGCGAGCACCCGTGGATGATGAAGCTGCAGTTGCTCGCCAGGTTCAGGACGATCAGCAGGTCCTTCTCGGTCCAGATACGCATCTCGCGCGAGGTCTCGCCCACGTTGCCCTCGTTGGGAGGGCCGATCTGGCCGACCTCGCTCGGGGCGCTGGGATCGGAGACGTCGACGATGGCGACGCCGGAGCGCGGGTGGAGGCCGTCGGTGCGGCTGCCCACGTACGCGTAGTCCCCGTGCACTGCGATCGCCGCGTTCATCCCGCGGTTCAGCAGCGGCTCGTGGCCCACGAGCTCGAACGAGCCCTTCGGGTCCTTCGCGACCACGACGTTGGGGCCCTTCTGCGCGGCCATGGACGTGGCCGGAATCGCCACGAGCAATGTCGCGAGTACGAGGTTGAGAGCGCGACGCACCTGAGACTCCTATTCGCCTTGGTTTCCGCTGCTCCAAGGTTCGACGGAGCGGTCCGGTTCCCTCCGGCTAGGGCCAGCGGCGGGGGCCCGGCCCCCTCGGCACGAGACGGCTGAGCTTCGGCCGGCTCACCTTGATCAGTCGGTCGATCGCGCCCACGATCCGCGTGAGGGGGCGCACGCGACAGACCCTGCCCAGACGCCGGGTCGGCTTGAGGAGCTCCATCAGCCGGACGGCCGCAGGGCCCTCGGTGAGCCGGGTCCCGTCTCGCTCGATCAGCTGCCACGAATGCCTGAGCTGCTCCTCGGTGAGGAACACCACGAACGGCGCGGCCTCGGGCGCGTCGAACGGGAGGATCGCGAGGCTCCCTTCGGCGTCCAGCCTGGAGACGACACGCGCCCCCCAGCAACAGAAGCGTCAGCCGTCCTCGTACAGCAGCAGCGGCCGGCGGAGCTCGCCCGCCCGCCTTACCGCACCGGCTTCGTCGCTGAGCGCGTCGATGGACACGCCCGTGGCCATACCCCTAAGGCGGAGCCGCCACTCGACCGATGGACCAAACGTGTCCAGACGACTCTCGATCCTCTTCCTCGCGGCCGCCGCGCTGATCGCCGGCGCCATACCGGCGGCCGCGGCCCCCGCTGCGCCGAGCCTCGGTCCGGTGATGGACCCGTCCGGCTCGTACGAGGGGCAGTCGAAGTGCTCGCCCGACGCGAAGCCGGGCGTCGTCGCGTTCCAGCAGATGGTCCTCGCGGAGTACCCGGGGACGGGCGCGGGCGGCATCGGCAGAGACTGCTCCTACGGAGGAACGAGCGAGCACAAGGAGGGCCGCGCCTGGGACTGGGGGGTGAGCGCCGCCAACGCCGCGCACCGCGAGGCGGTGGCCGACCTGCTCGCGTGGCTGTCCGCAACCGACCGTTACGGCAACCGGCACGCGCTCGCGCGGCGGCTCGGGATCATGTACGTGATCTGGAACAAGCGGATCTGGTTCCCGCTGTCGGGCTGGCGCACCTACTGCACCATGAAGAAGGCCATCTGCGTCGGCGACGACGGGGGAGCGCGGTCGCCGCACACCGACCACGTGCACTTCATCTTCACGTGGGCGGGCGCCCGCAAGCAGACGTCGTTCTGGCGTCCGGACCGCTCGCTCGTCGCGACGGTGGCGTCGAACCCGGCGGGGCTCGGCTACTGGCTCGCCGGACGGACGGGGGGCGTGTATGGCTTCGGCGCCAGCGACTACGGCTCCCTGGAGGGCGGCTACGGGCAGAAGCCGGTAGAGGCCCTGGAGCCGACGTCGTCGGGCCACGGCTACTGGCTCCTGTCGCGGGCGGGTCGGGTCAGGGCGTTCGGCGACGCCCGGTACAAGGGGAGCAAGACCGACGGGCGCTCACCGGTCGTGGACATGGCGGGGCTGCCGGACGGGCGTGGCTACTGGCTCGTCTCGAGGGGGGGCCGGGTCTACTCGTTCGGCCGCGCCCGCGGCTTCGGCGGTGTCCAGGGCTCGGACTACTCCGGCACGATCGTGGCGCTCGAGCCCACGCCGACAGGAGAGGGCTACTGGCTGTTCGGCTCGACCGGAGCGGTGTTCCCGTTTGGAGACGCGACTGACTTCGGCGGCGCGGCGAACGACGGCCTGTCGGCGTCGGTCGTGGACGCGGAGGCGTTCGGCGCCGAGGGCTACTGGCTGGTGACGGAGTCGGGGCGAGTACTCGCCTACGGCGGGGCGGCGGACCTCGGCGGGGCGGCCGGCAAGCGGTTCGCCGGCGAGGTCGTGGGCATGGCGACGGCGCCGGGGGGGACCGGCTACTGGCTGGCGACGGACCGCGGCCAGGTGCTGAGTCTGGGAGCCGCCCGGAGCCTCGGCAGCCTCGTCC
>JALZEG010000176.1 GCA_030862185.1 Actinomycetota bacterium | reverse complement strand
CGCCGGCGCCTGCGGCGCCGCGGCGTCTCCGGCTTCGCCTCGCCTTCCGGAGCACGGCCTTCCGGAGCACGTGCCTCCTCGAGGCTCGGGAGGTCTGACGCCTTCTCCCGGCGCCGGGGGGACGGGTCGCTCACAGGAACCGCCTCATGTGGACGTTCAGTAGCAGGCCTACTGACATGTAGTTGGTGATCAGGCTGGAACCTCCGTAAGAGATGAATGGGAGCGGGATGCCGGTAATCGGCATGATCCCCATCGTCATACCCATGTTGATGAACAGCTGGAACCCCCAATATCCGGCGATGCCGGCAGCGATGAGGGTGCCGAACAGGTCGCGCGACATCGCCGCGATCCTGAGCGCACGCCACAGCAGGAACCCGAACAGCCCCAGCAGCGTCGCCGACCCGACGAAGCCGAGCTGCTCGCCGACCGCGGTGAAGATGAAGTCGGTGTGCTGCTCGGGGATGAAGTCGAGAGAAGTTTGCGTGTTCTTGCCTTCGAGGCCCTTGCCGCTGATGCCTCCCGACCCGATCGCGATCTCGGACTGCGCGAGGTTGTAGCCCTCGGACTGCACGTCGGGGTTCGGGTCGAGGAACGCCGTGATGCGGGTGACCTGGTAGTCCTCGAGCAGCCCCGCCTGCACGACGAAGCCGACCGCGCCGACGGCGAGGACCCCGAGCACGAGCAGGTGCCGGATCTTCGCGCCGCCGACGAGCAGCATCACTCCGAGCAGCGCGACGAACACCATCATCGTCCCCAGGTCCGGCTGGACGTAGATCAGAAGGCACGGCAGCGCGACGATGCCGACGGCCGCGGCCACGTCGCGGGCGCGGAGCTGTCCCTTGAGCACCGAGAAGTACGCCGCGAGCGCCACGACCACGACCACCTTCGCCATCTCGGAGGGCTGCATCTGGAAGAAGCCGAAGTCGACCCAGCGCTGTGACCCCTGTACCTCCTGTCCCAACGGCGTTATCACGGCGACGAGCGCGACCAGGACGACTACGTAGAACACCGGCGCGAACGCACGGAAGTGCCGGTAGTCGAAGAAGCTGACGAGGAACAGCACGGCCGTCGCCGCGACGACGTACGCGAGCTGGCGGTCGAGGAACACGGTCGGATCGAGTCCCGCGGCCTCCTGCTTGTGCTGCGTCGCCGACAGGATCATCACGGCGCCGAAGGCCGTGAGCAGGAGCGTGACGAGCAGCAAGGTCGGGTCGAGGTGGCGCAGCGGGGCCTTGCGCGCCATCCGCGCCGAGATCGGCTCGCCGCCGATCCGGTCGACCGCCTCTCCGAAGATCCCCTCCATCGCCATCAGTTCGACAGGTCCTGGCCGAGGTCGACGTCGGTCTCGCGGTCCACGTCGAAGAGGCCCTCGAGGACCTCGCGCGCGACGGGGGCCGCGCTCTCGCCGCCGTGGCCGGCCTTCGCGAGGTAGACCGAGACGACGTACTGCGGATCGTCGGCCGGCGCGTACGACACGAACCACGCGTAGTTGAGGTCGGTCTCACCGATCTGCGCGGTTCCGGTCTTGCCGGCGACGGGGTACTGGTCGAGCGGGAAGCCGGCGAACGCTCCTGCGGCGGTCCCGTTCGGCCCGGAGATGACGTCCTCGAGGCCCTGCTTGATCACGCCGATCTCCGTCGCGTCGAGCGGGAGCCGGCGCGTGACCTTCGGCTGGATCTCGCGCAGGATCTCCTCCTCGCCGGTCTCCGGGTCGGGCCGGCCGATCTTCCAGCCGACGTGCGGCTCCCATACCTCGCCGTCCGCGGCGATCGACGCGAACGCGCCGGCCATCTGCAAGGGCGTCGTCGTGAGGCTGCCCTGGCCGATCGCCATGTTCACGGTGAAGCCGGGGAGCCAGCCTTCGAAGCACCCGAGGCCGTCCTCCTCGTACTGCTCGCACCACTTCTCGTCCGGGACCAGCCCCCTCGCCTCGTACGGCAGGTCGACGCCGGTGTGGTCGCCGAAGCCCGCCTGGCGCATGTACTCCTGGAACCGCTCGGTGCCGTCTCCGTTCGCGGCCCCCCAGACGTCCTCCATCCGCCAGCCCAGCTCGTAATAGAACGTGTCGCACGAGACCTCGAGCGACTCCGGGAACCCGATGGAGCCGTAGTCGACCGACGTCCAGTTGGGGAAGACCGTCGTGATCCCGGACGCGCCGTACTCGACCGACGCAGGGCACGGCAGGTAGGTGTCGGGCGTCGCGAGGCCGGTCGCCATCGCGGCACCCGCGGTGACGATCTTGAAAGTCGACCCGGGCGGGACCTGTGCCTGGATCGCGCGGTTCGGCTGCACGTCGTCCTCGGGCGTGTCGGGGCTGCCGCTCATCTCGTCGTACTCGCGCTCGCTGATCCCGTCGGCGAGGATCGAGGGGTCGTACGTCGGGTAGCTCGCCATCGCGACGACCTGGCCGGTGTCGGGATCCATGACGACGACCGCGCCGTCGGGGGCCTGGTAGGTCGCGCCGCGCGCCGCCATGATCCCGCTCTCCAGCGCCTTCTCCGCGATCTTCTGCGCTTCGACGTCGATCGACAGGATGAGGTCGCGGCCCGGCTCCTCCACCTGCTTCACGTCCTCGCCGACGACGTCGCCGGCGGAGTTGACCACGACCCGGCTTATCTCGGGACGGCCGCGCAGCCAGCGGTCGTAGGTCCGCTCGGCCCCGGACTTCCCGACGAGGTCGCCGGGCTCGTACGGGGGCCGCGCCTCCTGGAACATCGGATCCTTCAGCTCGTCCTCGTTGATCTCGCCGACGTAGCCGAGGACGTGCGCGGCGAATTTCCCGTGCGGGTAGGTCCGGATCGGGAGCTTCTCCGCGGCGACGCCGGGGAAGTCCTCGGGGTTCTCGCGGATGCGCCAGACGATCGACTCCCTCACGTCGTTGACGACCGCGACCGGCTTGTACGGCGAGACCGTCGCGTCGTTGAGGTTGTCGCGCATCTCCTTGACCTTCGCGATCAGAGCCTTCTTGCGCTCTTTCTCCGGCATGTCCTCGCGTACCAGGAGCCGCGCGACGTCGTAGAGGACCCGACGCTCCTGGAGCGATCCCGGCTCGAGCCTCTGCCGGTCGATCGTGATCGACAGCGACTCGCGGTTCCCGACCAGCACCTCGCCGTCGCGGTCGAGGATCCGTCCGCGGGTGGGCTCGGAATAGACGAGCCGGATCCGGTTCTCCTTCGCGAGCGTGCGGTAGTCGCCGACCGCGAGGACCTGCAGGTACCACAGGCGCGAGAACAGCGCGACGAACGCCGCCACGAGCAGGATCGCCATGACCGCGAGGCGCAAGACGGTTCGGTCGGTGCCCGTCCCCCGCTCGGGACCGAGGGCCGGGCCACCGTTGCCGGTCACCATCGATGCACCCTCTCGGGCCGGAACCGGTCGGCGACGCGCCGGACGACGGGGAAGACAAACGGCGTGAGGAGCGTGTTGTAGAGGACGACGAGACCGGCGACGCGCGCCGTGTAGCCGAGCCCCACCCACGGCTCCCCGAGGATGATCGCGAGGCCGGCGTAGCTGAACTCCGCGACCGCCGACGCCAGCGCGACCGCGAACACGGGCGTCCACACGGAGTCGGCCGGCGCGTACTGCCTGAGGATTCCGACGCCGTAGCCGACGAGCGTGTACACGAGCGCGGTCAACCCGATCACGGCGGGGAACGGCATGAGGTCCCGCAGCAGCCCGCCGAAGAAGCCGGTGACCGTGCCGACCCGCTCACCGTCGAGGTAGGCCAGGCACACGACGACGACGAGCACGATCTGCGGGATGACGCCGAGGACCGTCGCCTGAGCGAGCAGCGTCGACTGCAGCGCGAGAGCGACGACGAGCAGCGCGCCCACCGCGAGCATGCGCGGCAGGCCTATCTCGCCGAAGATCGTCGGCCTTCTCGGCACGCTTACCGCCATCTCACGAGCCCTCGTTCTGCGAGAGCTGGGGGCCGCTGTCGACGAGCACCTGCACGAAGTCCAGGGCGGTGAAGTCGACGTAGGGCTCCACGTCGATGTCCTTGGTCGCCTGACGCGCGTCTCCGCCGACGTCGACGATGAAGCCGATCGGGATGCCGGCCGGGAAGATCCCTCCGTCGTAGCCCGAGGTGACGACCTTGTCGCCTTCCTCCGCGTCCGCGTTCACGCCGACGAGGTCGAACTTGAGCGGTTCCCCCGCGCCCCGGCCTTCGACGATCCCCGCGTCGCGGCCGCCGTCGACGCGGGCGCTCGCCGCCCCGCGCGGGTCGACGAGGTAGAGGATCGTCGCCTGGTGCGACGCGACCGAGTAGACCTTTCCGACGAGGCCCTCCGGCGCGACCACGGCCATGTCGCGACGTATGCCGTCGGCGCGGCCCTTGTCGATGATGGCCCCCCAGTGGAGGTTCGTCGGTCCCCTCGCGATCACGCGCGCGGTGACGCGCTGGCTGACGACCCACGAGCTCTCGAGGTCGAGCATGTCCGTCAGCCGTTGGTTCTCGTCGACGAGCGCCTCCGCCTCACGCACGTCGGCCTGTGCCTGCTCTAGCTGCTCCTCGAGCTCGCCGTTCTTGCTGCGGAGGCTCCCGAGCTCACCGATCGAGGAGAAGAAGTTCCCGACCGGACGGAAGACCGTCGTGAACCCGCGCTGAATGGGGGCCACGAGGGTGACCGAGAAATCCTTGGCCCGCTCGAGCGGGCCGCCCGGACCTTGCCGGTAATCGAGCGTGATCACCAGGATGGCCAGAGCCAAGAAGACGAGCAGCAGCAACCGCCCTCGTCCGTTTCGGCGATACATACGTTGTCAAAACCTCTTCGCCAGCGCGAAAGACCTGGGGGCGGCATGAGTGCATCACCCGGCCGCGACGGATGGGCCGGGGCCGAAGGGCCGCCCTACGAGGGGCCATGGTAGCCCCCACGGGTGGATTCGCCCCAAATGGCCGCTGACCTGCGCCTATAAGCGCCCCGGCGCCAGGCCGGCTCCTCGCGCCGCGCGTTACGGAATGCGTCACGGACGGCGCGAAGAAACGCAGAACTGGGGTGCCCGCTTGTCAGTGGCGGGTCGAGGAGATCAGAACCCTCTTCAGCGCTTCGAACTCCTCCAGGCACTTCCCCGACCCGATCGCCACCGCGAACAGCGGGTCCTCGGCCACGTGGATCGGCATCCCCGTCTCGTGCTTCAGTCTCTCGTCGAGGCCCTTCAGCAGCGAGCCGCCGCCCGCCAGCACGATGCCCTTGTCCATGATGTCCGACGCCAGCTCCGGCGGTGTCTTGTCGAGCGTGTTCTTCACCGCGTCGACGATCGCGTTCACCGGCTCCTCGATTGCGCGCCGGATCTCCTCGGCCGACACCACGATGGTCTTCGGGAGTCCGGTGACGAGATCGCGGCCGCGGATCTCGGCCTGCGTCTCCTCCGGCATCGGGAACGCGGAGGCGATCGCCATCTTGATCTCCTCGGCCGTCCGCTCGCCGAGCATCAACGAATACTCCTTCTTGATGTAGTTGATGATCGACTCGTCGAGCTCGTCGCCGCCGATGCGGATGGACTGGCTCGTGACGATGCCGCCGAGCGACACCACCGCGACCTCGGTCGTTCCGCCGCCGATGTCGACGACCATGTTGCCGGTCGGCTCGTGCACGGGGAGGCCTGCGCCGATCGCCGCGGCCATCGGCTCCTCGATGATGTACGCGCTGCGCGCGCCGGCGGAGATCGTCGCCTCCTCCACTGCGCGCTGCTCGACGCCGGTGATGCCCGAGGGAACGCACACGACGACGCGCGGCTTCGCGAGGAACGACCGGCGGTGCACCTTCTGGATGAAATACCGCAGCATCTTCTCGGTGACGTCGAAGTCGGCGATCACGCCGTCTTTCAGCGGCCGGATCGCGACGATGTGCGCGGGCGTGCGGCCGATCATCCGCTTCGCCTCGGATCCGACGGCGAGGATCGCGCCGGTCTTCGTGTTGATCGCGACCACCGACGGCTCGTTGAGCACGATGCCGCGGCCGCGCACGTAGACGAGTGTGTTGGCGGTACCTAGGTCGACCGCCATGTCGCGGCCGATGAACTGGAACATGCTGTCCATTGATGTGGCTCCTGCTGACGATTGAGATTGGTGGCGGGTGCGCTGAGAGGGTAACGCATGCGCGCAAGCGCGCCCCGAGGAGCTATCCGGGCAGAGCGAGCGCGGCCGTGGCACCCCCCCTCGCGGGGAAGGTACCTCACAGTCCGACGACGAGCGGGAGGTGAGCAGACGCGTGAGCGACGAGCCGGCCCCGATCCGGTTCATGACCTTCAACGTCCGCTTCGACACGATCAAGGACGCCGCCGCGGGCAACCGCTGGAGCGACCGGGTCGACTCCGTAGCCGAGACCCTCCGCAGGTGCCGGCCGGACGTCGTCGGGTTGCAGGAGGCGCTGCGCACGCAGCTCCACGACCTCACGGACATGCTGCCGGGCTATCGCGGGGTCGGGAAGCCCCGCGAGATCGGGCCCACGGCCGAATACGTGCCGGTGTTCTTCGACGTCAGGCGCTTCGAGCTCGAGGAGTACGGCGACTTCTGGTTGTCGCCGACCCCGGACGTGGAGGGGTCGCGCGGGTGGGACACCGACGTGCCGCGTCACTGCACGTGGGTACGCGTGCGAGAGCGCGTGTCGGAGGTGAGGTTCGCGGTCTTCAACACGCACCTGGACAGGTGGGGGAAGGTGGCACGCTCCGAAGCGGCGAAGGTGATCGTGGCGCGGGCCGCGGTCGCGGAGGACGTCCCCACGGTGCTGCTCGGCGACCTCAACGCGGAGGAGGACTCCGAGCCCGTGGCGACGCTGACGGGGGCCGGGTTCCGGGACACGTTGCGCGTGCTGTATCCCGACGCGGCCGACGTGCAGACGGTTCACCACTACGGCGACCTCTCGGGGACGCGCAAGGTCGACTACGTGATGTGCGACTCGCACTGGCGCGTGGTGGAATCAGCGATCGTGCGCGAGAAAGCGGCCGGGCGTCATCCGTCCGACCACTTCCCGGTGATCGCCGACCTCGCGCCGGCGAGCCGCTAGGTCCTCAGCGCGTCCTGCTTGTTGGGCGCCGGCGTGTTCGGCAGGTGCAGGAAGTTGCGCACGTCCACGACCCCCGTCACCTTGCGCACCCTCGACTCGAGGTCGCCGATCTGATCGGACGTGTCGCACGTGCCGCGCAGCTCGACGATGCCGTCGACCGTGTTGACGTTGATGCGGCCCTTCGGGAAGCTCCAGCGGCTGAGGACCTCGCTCTCGACCTTCGCGGTGAGGGCCTCGTCGCTCGCCGGCGGCGAGTCGGGCG
>JALZEG010000130.1 GCA_030862185.1 Actinomycetota bacterium | reverse complement strand
CGGCGCAGTGCCTCTCGGTGGTCGCTGCGGCCGAAGCCGTCGGTGCCCAGCGGCACGAACCTCGAACCTATCCAGCGCGACACCTGGTCCGGGACTGCCTTCATCGAATCCGACACCGCCACTACCGGGCCCTCGGCCTGCTCGAGCACCTTCGCTATGTGCGGCTGTCGCGCCGCCTCCTCGGGGTGCAGACGGTTCCACCGCTCGGTCTCGAGCGCGTCGGCGCGAAGCTGCTGATAGGACGTGACGCTCCACACGTCGGCCGCCACGTCGTGGTCCTTCGCCAGCATGTTCTGGGCCTCGAGAGCCTGCTGCATGATCGAGCCGGAGCCGAAGATCTGCGCCTTGAACTTGCGCTCCCCCGGCGCCTCGCGGAACCGGTAGATGCCCTTGACGATCCCCTCCTCGACGCCCTCGGGCATCGCCGGCATCAGGTAGTTCTCGTTGTAGAGCGTCAGGTAGTAGAAGACGTCCTCGCCCCCGTCGATCATCCGGCGCAGGCCCTCGCGCACGATCACCGCGGTCTCGTATGCGTACGCGGGGTCGTATGCCAGGCACGCGGGATTCGTCGACGCCATCAGCAGCGTGTGGCCGTCCTCGTGCTGGAGGCCCTCACCGTTCAACGACGTGCGGCCGTAGGTCGCGCCGAGCAGGAAGCCCTTGCCGCGCTGGTCGGCGAACGACCACACCTGGTCGGCGATCCGCTGGAAGCCGAACATCGAATAGAAGATGAAGAACGGGATCATCGGCTCGCCGTGCGTCGCGTACGACGTGCCGGCCGCGGTGAACGAGCCCATGGAGCCGGCCTCGGTGATCCCCTCCTCGAGGATCTGCCCCTGGTGCGACTCGCGGTACGCGAGGAGGTGCTCCGCGTCGACGGGCTCGTAGAGCTGGCCGTGCGCCGCGTAGATCTTGAACTCGGGGAACAGCGACTCCATGCCGAACGTGCGCGCCTCGTCCGGGATGATCGGGACGACGCGCTCGCCGACGCGCTCGTCGCGCATCAGCTTGCGCAGCAGCCGGACGAACGCCATCGTCGTCGACACCGGCTGCTTGCTGCCGGCCCCGAACTCGTCGTAGAGGTCGGTCTTCGGCAGCGGCACGGACCGCGGCTTGGCGCGGCGCTCCGGCACGAAGCCGCCGAGGCGCCGGCGCTGCTCGAGCATGTACTCGATCTCGATCGAGTCCTTGCCCGGGTGGTAGTAGGGCGCGACGCCCTCCTTGATGTCCGCGTCCTCGATCGGAAGGCCGAGGCGGTCGCGGAACGTGCGTAGCTCCTCCTCGGACAGCTTCTTCATCTGGTGCGTGACGTTGCGGCCCTCGAACGACTGGCCGAGCGTCCACCCCTTGATCGTCTTCGCCAGGATGACGACCGGCGCGTCCTTGAGCTCGACCGCGGTGGCGTACGCCGCGTAAAGCTTGCGGTAGTCGTGGCCGCCCCTCTTCAGGTGACGGAGGTCGTCGTCGGAGAGGTGCGCGACCATCTCGCGCAGCCGCGGGTCCGGTCCGAAGAAGTGCTTGCGGATGTAGTCGCCCGACTCGACCGCGTACTTCTGGAAGTCGCCGTCGAGCGTGCAGTTCATCCTGTTGACGAGCACGCCGTCGCTGTCGCGCTCGAGGAGCTCGTCCCACTCGCGTCCCCACACGACCTTGATCACGTGCCAGCCGGCGCCGCGGAAGATCGACTCCAGCTCCTGGATGATCTTGCCGTTGCCGCGCACCGGGCCGTCGAGGCGCTGCAGGTTGCAGTTCACGACCATGATGAGGTTGTCGAGCCCCTCGCGCGCAGCGAGGGAGAGCGCGGCCATCGATTCCGGCTCGTCCATCTCGCCGTCGCCGGTGAACGCCCACACTCGCTGGCGGGTCGTGTCCTTGATCCCGCGGTGCTGCAGGTAGCGGTTGAAGCGGGCCTGGTAGATCGCGTTCATCGGCGACAGCCCCATCGACACCGTCGGGAACTCCCAGAAGCGCGGCATCAGCCGCGGGTGCGGGTAGGACGAGAGTCCCCCGCCGAACGCCTCGCGGCGGAACGCCTCCATCTGCGCCTCGGTGATCCGGCCCTCGAGGTAGGCGCGCGCGTAGATGCCGGGCGCTCCGTGGCCCTGGATGAAGACCTGGTCGCCGCCGCCCGGCGCGTCCTTGCCGCGGAAGAAGTGGTTGAAGCCCACCTCGTAAAGGGACGCCGACGAGGCGTAGGTCGAGATGTGGCCGCCGATGCCGTCGAAGGCCTTGTTCGCCCGCGACACCATCACGGCGGCGTTCCAGCGGATGATCTGGCGGATCCGGTGCTCGACCTTCTCGTTGCCCGGGAAGAACGGCTCCTCCTCGGGGGAGATCGTGTTGATGTAGTCCGAGGAGACCATCGCGGGGAGCCCGATCTGGCGGGCGCGGGCGTGGTGGAGGATCTGGTGCAGCAGGAACCGAGCCCGGCCCGGGGAGTGGTCGATGAGCTGGTCGAGCGCGTCGATCCACTCGGCAGTCTCTTCCGGGTCGATGTCCGGGAGCTGGTTCCTGAAGGCGTCGTACATCCGGTCCACCCCCTTTCCAGGCTCTCGATGTGCCGAAGGACCAGGGTAAACGCCGCTGAAGGGAACCCCGTCAGGGCGGCGAATCCTCCGCGAAAGGCCCCCCAGGGGTCGCCTGCCTAGCTTTCCGGAGGGATAGATGAAGGGGTTCTCCCGCAGGGCCGTCGCCGTCACCGTCGCGCTGCTCACCGCCGCGACCGCGCTCTCGGGCGTGCCGGCGGTCGCGAAGCCGGCGCGCGCCGGAAAGGCCGTTCCTCCCACCGACTACACGAAGCTCAAGGGGCTCTCGCAGCCCAAGTACAAGACGATCCGCGAGAGCCACATGGTGCCGATGAAGGACGGGATCAACATGTACGTCGAGGTCGTGCGGCCCGACGTGAAAGGCCGCTTCGGCACGATCCTCGAGCTCAGCCCGTACCATGGCACGCTCCACGAGCGCTCCGGCACGCGCATTCTGCCCGGACCCGAGGACGGCATGGCCGGCTATTTCGCCCCTCGTGGCTACGCGGTCGTCTTCGCCGACCTGCGCGGCACGGGTCGCTCCGAAGGCTGCCTCGACCATATGGGACCCAAGGATCAGTCGGATGCCTTCGAGATCGTCGAATGGGCTGCTAAGCAGCCGTGGTCCAACGGCCGCGTCGGCATGACGGGCCACAGCTACGTCGGTTCGACGCCGCAGATGGCCGCCGCGCAGAAGCCGCCACACCTCGTGACGATGGTCCCGAGCGCGGGCCTCGCCGCCATGTACCACCACGAGTTCCAGCTGGGCGTCCCTTACTACCTGCAGTGGGCGGGGCCGCTGTTCGCCTACGAGCAGCTCGCGATCGAGCGTCACCTACCGGGCGGCGACAACTTCGGAAACGGCATGCAGTACTTCGGGTGCGGGGCGACGCAGTCGGCGGCCGTCACCGGAGAGGCGTACTTCAGCGGCGCGGAGACCGACTGGCACCGCGAGCGCGACTTCCGCAAGGGCGCGACGAACGCCAAGATCCCGACGTTCATCATCCACGGCGTCAACGACAACGCGGCCCGCATCGCGGCGAGCGACTGGTTCATCGCGCGGAACGGCCGCCCGGGCGACAAGGCGTGGATCGGCCAGTGGGACCACGGCTCCGGCTGCTGCCCCAACCGCCGCGGTGACCACTGGACACTGGCGCTCCACGTGTGGTTCGACAAGCACTTGCAGCAGCGCAACGTCTCCACCGGCCCCGCGGCCGAGATCTTCCTCAACGACGGGAGCATCTTCACGGCCGACCAGTGGCCGCCGAAGCCCGACGCGAAACTGAAGTTCTACCCACAGGGCGACGGCTCGATGTCGGTCGACGCGAAAGAGACGGAGGAAGAGACGTTGTCGTTCGTGTCCGACCCGCGCGGCTTCACGAACGAGTTCAACACCGGCAGCGTCGCCTTCGAGACCGGGCCGCTGCCCGAGGACATCCTCATCGCCGGCGTCCCGAAGATGCACCTCGTCACGTCCGTGACGTCGCCGCGCGTCCACATCGTCGCAGGGCTCTACGACGTCAAGGGGTCGACCGCGGACCGGATCGGCCAGTCGATGTTCGCGATCAGCCCGGAGCTGCGGAACGGGCCGGACAAGCCCGAGCCCGTCGTCCCCGCCCAGGTCATGCGGATCGACATGGACGGCCAGCCGCAGGCGCACCTCGTCAAGAAGGGTCACACGCTGCGTCTGATCGTCGCGTCGAGCCACCCGGACAAGGTCCCGGTCTTCGCCGGGGGGGCCCAGGTCTCCGTGGTCGTCGGGGGCGAGGACGGCACGACCGTGACGGTGCCGGTGGTCTACGACCCGAAGCTGTGGCCGGACCCGCTGAAGCAGGTCGCCGCGCCGTAGGCCACGTCCATGTCGTTTCGTCCCGGAAAATGGGACGCGACGACGTGAGAGCGCGATCTAGCGCGCCGGGGGCTGGCAGGTCGGGCACCAGTACGTGACCCTCTCGGCCCCCGGCTCTTGCGCTTTGCGTTCGATCGGCGTGCCGCAGCGGCGGCAGGGCTTGCCTCCCCGGCCGTAGACCCAGCGTTGCCGGCCGGGGCGGTCGTCGCCCGTCGTCACCTGCATGCCGGTGCGGCGGTTCGCTTGCATGAGGCGCGCCGTCAGGTCGACCAGACCGGCGGGGTCCGGGACGTCCCGCACCGGCGTCCACGGGTCGATCCCGCGCAGGAAGCAGATCTCGCACTTGTACACGTTGCCCGGCCCCGCTATCACCGTCTGGTCGAGCAACACCTCCCCTATCGGGCGATCGGGATGCAGACGGAGACGGCGGAGCGCCTCGGCCGCGTCCCAATTCGTCAGCGGGTCCGGCCCCAGGTGGCCGACCACGCGGTCCTCCTCGTCCGCCGGGACGAGCTCGGTCATCGCGAGGTTGAAGCCGACCGCGACCCAGTCAGCGGTCTCGAGCACGGTGCGCATCGTGTGCGGCGCGCCGCGCGGCCGCACGCCGTGGCGGTAGAGGTGCCACTCCCCTTCCATCTTGAAGTGGCAGTGGAACGACACGCCGCCCTCGATGCGGAACAGGAAGTGCTTGCCGCGCGAGGCGACCTCCAGCACCTTACGGCCCGAGAGGTCGGCCGTCGCGATCGCGGGCACGCGGAAGTCCGTTTTCGTCAGCATGTGGCCGGCGAGTGCCCGGTGGAGTCGCGACGCCGCGACGAAGACGGTGTCGCCCTCAGGCACGAAGCCGGAGGCCCCGCGAGGTCGGACGGAACCCCGCGTCGATCAGCGCCTGCGCGAACGGGGTGTCCTCCACGGCCTCTCCGTCGGCGCGTTCGACCGTGAGCCGGCCGAGCGCGCCGTCACGCGCCGCCAGCGCGAGCGCGTCGACCGCGGGACCGACGACCTCGGGGTCGTCCGAGTACGACAGCAGGCTGCGCCCGCCCTTCTCGACGTAGATCGCGAGCCGGCCGTCGATCAGGACGACGAGCGCGCCCGCTTTCCGCCCCGGCCGGTGCGAGCCCTCGCGCTCCGGCCACTCCAGCGCGGCGCCGTACGGGTTCGCGGGGTCCACCGCGGCGAGCACGTGCGTCCGCGCCGCGGCGTCACCCGGCTCGTCCAGCGAGCGCAGCCGGTCCACCGCGCCGGGCATCGCGAACTGCGCGCCTCCGAGGCCCTCGACGAAGTATCCGCGCCGGCAGCGGCCGGACTCCTCGAACGCCTTCAGAACCGCGTAGACGCCGGCGAAGCCTCCGGTCACGCGCTCGGACATTGCGGCCCCCCTGGTGACGATCCCGTGCCGGACGAGCAGCTGCTCTGCGGTCGCGTGAAGCCGCCTCGTCTGGTCGCCGCGCCGTTCCGGGACGAGGCTCCACCGCCCGGCCGCGGCCGGCGGCCCCATGCGCGACGGCATGAGGGGGCCGCGCCTGCTCCTCGACGGCCGCGCCGCCCGCGTCCCACCCCTCAGCAGCGCGCGCAACGGCGCGAGCGTGTCGTTCGTGATGCGGCCAGCCCACACGAGCTCCCACAGCGCGAGCAGCAGCTCCGTGTCGTCGGTGCTCCCGGTAGCGTCGGCGATCTGCCGGAAGAACAGCGCGCCTCCCGAGGAGAGCGCGTCCAGCGCGGCGACGGCGGGAGGCGAGAGCTCCCCCTCGAGCGGCCCGGGCAGCAGGAGGTCGGCCCGGTCGGCGAGGCCGAGCGCGACCCATCCGTCGGCGCTGCCGATCGCGCCGGCGCCGCACCACACCACCTCGCCCGACGCCCCGAGCTGGTCCAGCAGCGCGGACGAGTATCCCGGCACCCTCGCGGGGAGGATCCGCGTCTCCAGCTCCGATGCCGGCAGCGGCGCGCCCTGGAGCTGCTCGACGACCGACAGCAGCGCGTCGGGAGTCGCGACCCGCGGCCCGTACGGACCGATCCCGTGCCACGCGACCGTGAAGCGCGCGAGGGCCTCGGGCGCGACCGGCTCGACCTCCTTGCGGAACGCGGCGAGCGAGCGGCGGCGCAGGAGCCTCAGCACCTCGACGTCGATCCACTCGCGGCCGCTGCCGCCGGGGCGGAACTCGCCCTCGACCACGCGGCCGTCCGCCTCCAGCGACTCGAGCGCCTTGCGCGCCACCGCGCGTCCGATCCCTAGACGCGCGGCGACGTCGTCCTCGGTGAAGGGCCCGTGCGTCCGGGCGAAGCGCACGACGAGGTCGGCGAGCGGATCGGCGACGGGCTCGACGAATGCGGCGGGGAGCCCCATCGGGAGCGCCACGCCGAGCGCGTCCCGGTAGCGCGACGCGTCCTCCGCCGCGATCAAGCGGTCGTCTCCGGCGACGCGCACCGGCAGGATCCGCCCGCGCTCGGTCAGCGACGCGATCCATGTCTCGGAAGCGCCTTCGGAGCGCGCCGCGATCTCGTCCCGGCTCAGGTCGCCGAGACGGCGCAGCAGGTCGTGCAGCCCGTCTTCGTCCTTCGCCTTCCCGCGCTCCCCGAGCGACTGCAGGTCGATCTCGAGGTCCGCGAGGGCCGCGTCGTCGATCAGCTCGCGCAGCTCCTCGCGCCCCATCAGCTCCGCGAGCAGCGAGCGGTCCAGCGAGAGCGCCTGCGCGCGCCGCTCCGCCAGCGGCGCGTCGCCCTCGTACATGAACGCGCTGACGTAGCCGAACTGCAGCGAGCTCGCGAACGGCGACGGGACCGGCGTGTCGACATCGACCACGCGCACCTCGCGCCGGCGGACCGCCGCCATCAGCTCGACGAGCGCAGGAAGGTCGAATACGTCCTGCAGACACTCCCGGTACGTCTCGAGCACGACTGGAAACGACTCGTGTTTCGCGGCGGCCTGCAGCAGCACCGCGCTCTTCTGACGCTGCTGCCACAGCGGGGTCCTGGTGCCCGGCCGCCTCCTCGGGAGCAGCAACGACCGGGCCGCGCACTCGCGGAAACGGCTCGCGAACAGGGCGGAGCCGCCGACCTCGCCGAGCACTATGTCCTCGATCTCCTCGGGCTCGAACAGCATCGAGTGGCCCGGCGGCGCGTCGTCGGCCTCGGGCACGCGCACGACGATCCCGTCGTCGGTGTACATCGACTGGACCTCCAGCCCGAGGCGCTCGCGGAACCGCGCCTCGATCGCCTGCGCCCACGGCGCGTGC
>JALZEG010000107.1 GCA_030862185.1 Actinomycetota bacterium | reverse complement strand
TGTCGAACCCGCGCAAGCCCGACTACCTCGGCAGCGTCACGTACGCAGTGGGGTCGCACACGCTCACGAAGTATCCCGGCAAGCCGCTGATCTACTCGTCTCCGAACGGGCTCGGCTCCGTCCAGGGGACCGAGACGATCATCGACGTGTCGAACCCGAGCAAGCCCAAGATCGTCGCGAGCTACGACAACCGCGCGAACTCGTGTCACGACCTCACGTTCTACTTCGACGCCGACAAGAAGCTCGCGTTCTGTCCCGGCTCGTCGCGCACGGAGATCTGGGACGTGTCCGACCCACTGGCACCGAACCCCATCGGCGAGATCGTGAACCCGTCGATCTCCTATCACCACTCGGCAGTCGCGACGCACGACGGCAAGTACCTCGTGATCGGCGACGAGAACACCTTCGCAGACGAGTGCGAGGGCGGCACGACCGGCGCGCTATGGGTCTACGACATCGAGGACCCGACGACGCCCGAGCCGGTGAGCTACTTCGGCATCGGCCGCGGCCAGGCCCCCGGGAGCGCCGGCTCCGACCGCGAGAGCTACTGCACTGCCCACCTCTACAACTTCGTGCCGGGGACCTACGTGATGGTCGCGTCGTGGTACGCCGCGGGCATGAACGTCATCGACTTCAGCGACCCCGCGAACCCCGTCGAGATCGGGCACTTCTTCGGCTCCGGCGACGACTACGTGAACTACTGGTCGGCCTACTGGCACCGGGGCCGGATCTACGCGAACGACCGGACGAGGGGCCTGGACGTCTTCCGCCCGCGTAGAGGCCTGTTGCCGAAGTAGCCCGTCCTCGCTGCTGCCTTCAGTAGAGTGCAGCGGCTATGAGCAGAGCAGGTGGCATCAGGGCCGAGGGCCTCCACAAGTGGTTCGGCAAGGTCCAGGCGTTGCGGGGCCTCGACCTCGACGTCGCCGAGGGCCGCGTCCTCGGCCTCCTCGGCCCGAACGGCGCCGGCAAGACCACCGCCGTCCGCATCCTCACGACCTTGATCGTCCCCGACGAGGGCCGCGCCGCTGTCGCGGGGCTCGACGTGGTGACGCAGGCCGACGAGCTCCGCTCGCGCATCGGCCTCGCCGGCCAGTACGCCGCGGTCGACGAGTACCTCACCGGCCACGAGAACCTCGACATGGTCGGCCGGCTCTACCACCTGCCGAAGGCGATCGCGCGCCGGCGCGCGACCGAGCTGCTCGAACGCTTCGACCTCGTGGACGCGGCGGCGCGTCCCGTCAAGACGTATTCCGGCGGGATGCGGCGGCGGCTCGACCTCGCGGCGAGCCTCGTCATCTCCCCCCCGGTGATGTTCCTCGACGAGCCGACGACGGGCCTCGACCCGCGCAGCCGTCTCGGGATGTGGGACGTCATCGGAGAGCTCGTCGCCGGCGGCACCACGGTCCTGCTCACCACTCAGTATCTGGAGGAGGCGGACCGGCTCGCCGACGAGATCGCGGTCATCGACCACGGCTGCACGATCGCCGTCGGGACCTCGGACGAGCTCAAGGCGCAGGTCGGAGGGGAGAGGCTCGAGGTCACGGTCCGCAACGCCGCCGACGTCGACACCGCGGTGTCGGTGCTGCGTCCCTTCGGCACGGACGTGAGGCCGGAGCCCGACCTGCGGCGCGTCGCCCTTCCGATCAGCGGCGGCGCCGGCCTGCTGCCGAAGGTCGTCCGGGAGCTAGACGCGGCCGGAGTCGAGCTCGAGGATCTCGGCCTGAGGAAGCCGACGCTCGACGACGTCTTCCTGAGCCTCACCGGCCACACCGCGGAGACCGCCGAGAAGCGAGAGGAGGAGCAGCCCGCGTGAGCACCGCGCCCCTCACCGCCGCCGACCTGCGGCCGCGTAGTGGCAGCCGCCTCCACTGGGCGTTCGCCGACGCGGGGGTGCTCGCGCGCCGGCATCTAATACAGCTCCCGCGCATCCCGGAGCTGCTCGTGTTCGCGACGGTCCAGCCGGTGATGCTCGTGATCCTGTTCCGCTACGTCTTGGGCGGCTCGATCGACGTCGGGGACATCAGCTACGTCAACTACCTCATGGCGGGGATCTTCGTGCAGACGGTCGCGTTCGGCGGTGTCGCGACGGGCATCGGCCTAGCCGACGACCTGACCAAGGGGCTCATCGACCGGTTCCGCTCCTTGCCGATGTCGCGGTCGGCGGTGCTGACGGGGCGCACGGTCGCCGACCTCGTCCGCAACATGTTCGTGGTCGTGATCATGCTCGTGGTCGGGATCCTCGTCGGCTTCCGCCCCGACGCGGGCGTGGTCGACTGGCTCGGCGCAGTCGGGCTGCTGCTGCTCCTGAGCTTCGCCTTCTCGTGGATCGCGGCAACCGTCGGGCTTCTCGCCAGGAGCGTCGAGGCCGCGCAGTCGGCCGGCTTCATATGGCTGTTCCCGCTGACGTTCACGAGCAGCGCGTTCGTGCGGCCGGAGAACATGCCCGGATGGCTGCAGCCGTTCGCCGAGAACCAGCCGTTCACCGTGATCGTCGACGCAGTGCGGGGCTTGTTCCTCGACCGGCCGATCGGCTCCGACGGATGGGTCGCGCTCGCCTGGCTCGTAGGGCTGCTGGTGGTCTTCGCTCCCCTATCGGTGCGCCTCTACGAGAAGAGGACCTCGCACTAGTAGAGCGCGGTCGCTCCCGCGACTGCGGCGAGGTTCGCCAGGTCCGCCCGCGCGTCGCCCCGGCCTTCGTACTTGACGACGACGACGTCGAAACGCGTCATCCACCACGCGCTCGACCTCCCGGCGGGGCCGCCCCTCGTCGAGGACGATCATGCCCGGGCGACCGCGCGCCGCCAGAGGCACGGCGCCGAAGTCGCAGACGCGCCGCACGACGTTGCCGGCGACGGGCGTCCGCGGCGGCCTTCCTCGTGAGGAAGCGGAACGCGTAGACGTCGAACCCGCTCGCGCTCTCCGACCGGAAGGAAGCGACGCGCCCTTCGACCGCCCCGAGCTCGTGGTGAGGAGCACGAGCGCAACGGCCACCGAAAGCGGGTTCGGTAGCCGGAGCCGGTGTAGACGTTGTTCGACCAGTTCTGGACTGTCGTGTAGCGGCAGCGGCGGTGGTCCTCGACGGGCAGAGCGCCTCCGGATGACCCGGAGGCGCCCCCGCTCTCGTCCGAAGCTCTACTTGAGGGCCGGCCTCGTGAACCACAAGCTGTCGGCGGTGTTCCACGAGGTGCTGAGGAAGTACTGACCGCCGGTCGGGTCCCAGTAGTCCTCCTTCGCCCGCTGTCCCACCGGCTCGCCGGGGGCCCCGTTCGTGTCGCTCCCGGGTGAGTCGAAGGCGCAGTCGACGACCCAGTGGTAGTGGTACGGGCAAGGGTCGTTCCCGTCCCCGTACGATCCGCACATCACGTCGTGGTCGCCGGTGCAGTGGTGCCCGCCGTCGGAGTTCGGCGCGCCGCGCAGCACCGAGCCCTGCGTGTGCATGATCTCGTGAAGGATCGTCGGGCCGACCCACTGGCGGATGTCGGCGACGACGCCCCCGCGAGCGGCGTACGGGTCTTTGTTCGACGGGGCGTCGGCCCCGGGCCAGCCCAGCCCGCCGTAGGTGTTGTTAGTAGTCATGTCGACCATGGCGACGAAGCTCGTCGGCGTGTTCGTGCAACCCATCCGGCAGACGGTGAATCCGGCGCTGCGGATCGCGTTCTCGACCTCGTCGATCGACAGGTCCTGATGGGCCGAGCCGTCAGAGTTCCCGTTGGCCGCGGCGGACCTGATCACGATCTGGCTCGACGCGTTGCACTCCCAGCGGATGCGCTGGGTATGACGCCAGCTGCTCTCGTTCAGGTAGTACTCGGCGTAGCCCAGCTTGCCTCTGATGAACGCTCGCACCGTGTCGTTGAGGTGCGAGGTGATCGCCGTGCCGTCGTTCGCCTTCATCGGATAGACGTAGAAGACGGTGAAGCGATGACCGCTCGCGAAGCACCTCGGAGCCAGGGACGCCCCCATGTGCTCGCCGTCGCTGAGCGCGCCGCCGTTGTAGCCGGCCCACGAGTCCTTCGCCACGTGGGTCATGGGGTGCTGGTTGTCCGGCGGATCGGCATGGTGCTCGAGGCCGTGGACGGTGTCGTGGTGGTCGCGGCCACGCAGCTCCTCGATCGAGTCGGCGAGCGGCTCGTAGTTGCCGGGAAGGTCTTGGGGCCGTCCGGGCTGCTCGGGGGTCCCGGGCGGCAGGGCCGTGGCGGGAGGTCCGAAGGCGGCGATGATCAGGGCGAGGCACAGCAGGGTTCCGAGACGCGTGGTTCTCACGGAGCGATCCTTTCGTAGGGGTTTAAGAAGGCGTTTGCCTGTGTCGAGTCGACTGGGGCAAACGTAACGAGAGGATCGAACCGGAGCTATAGCCCGAAGGGTCTATTTAGCAATGGAAGGTACGATCTAGTCACAAGCCGGGTTACAGGGCGGCGGCCTCCTCGGGGCATCACGGCGCAGAGATCGGCGCGGCCGCTTGCGACGAGCGTGTTCACCCGGTCGGCGAGGCTCGCCAGCGTTTACGGGTCGTACGAGACGACCGCGTCTGGTGCAGAACGCGAGGGACTTCCTCCGAGAGCAGATCGGCCGCTTGCTTCCGCGACCGGAGGCGCCCGAGCACGTCTCACGACCGTATCGGGTGCTGACGTTGCGCTATGTAGAGGGCTACTCCCATCGCACCGTCGCCCGCTTGCTTCACCTGTCCTCGCGGCAGGTCACCAGGGAAGTGGCGAAGGCGATCCGGCTACTAAGGCGGGAGCTAGAAAACCCCTAGCTGTAGCGCGGTCGACCCCGCGATCGCCGCGACGTTCGCCAGGCCCGTCTTCCCGTCGCCCCAGCCCGCGTACTCGACGACGACCAGGTCGCCGCGCGACGCCCACCACGCGCTCAGCCGGTTGCCGCGCTCCTGCAGCACGACCATGCCGGGCCTCCCCCGCGCGGCGAAGGGGACGGCCCCGAGCTCGCATACGCGCCGGACGACCTCCGCCGCGACCGCGTCGGCCGCGGCACGCCGCGTGAGGAAGCGATAGGCGTAGACGTCGAAGCCCCCCTCGCCCTCGGCGCGGAACGACGCGACGTGACCGTCGACGGCGCCGCCGAGGAACTCGCTCTCGGCCGCGGCGTCCATGGCGTGCGACGACACGAGGGCGTAGCCCGGCAGCGGCGACCTCTTCGGAAGGTGCCCGCCGAGTCGCTCCGGGAGCTCCGGTGACGGTCCGCGCAGAGCGAGGTCCCGCACCTCCTCGAGCCCGCGCTCGGCGCACATCGGCCGCCCGTCGACCCGCTCGAGCGCCAGCGCCGCAGCGGCCGCCTCGGGAGTGGGACGAGCCGTCGGCGCGTCCTTCTTCATCCGCCAGCCGAAGGCCCCGCCGGCCGACAGCAGCACGACGGCGACCGCGACCGTTAGCGGGTTGACCGGCCCGAACCGGGCGCGAGCAGAGGGCGCGGACGGCTCCGCGGGCGAGTTCTCCACCCCATCTATTCGACCCGCCGGGCCCCCGCTTTAGCAGCCCGAGCCGCGTTGCGGGCCCGGGGCGCGTATCGTCAGAGGGCGAGCAAGCCGACTGGACCGGAGGCAGCGATGGGACCCGTACGCCGTACATCGATCGCGCTGTTGGGGGCCGCGCTGGTCCTCGGGACGGCCGGACCCGTGGGCGCGCGGCCCGCGGGGGGCGGCGCAGGGCGCCGGTCTGCCTTCCCGCCTCCGATCGACCCTCAGTCCTGGGAGGCTCCCGAGGACATGACGTGGTCGGACTACGTGACGGTCCCGGGCACCGACTGGAAGAACCCCGAGTACCAGGCGCCGAAGACCTTGCGCGCGGCGCTCATCCTCGGCGACTTCCAGGACCAGAAGTTCCGCGTCGCCGAGACGACGGTCGACCCGACCGGCCAGCACGGGCTCGGCGTCGACGACCCCGCCGAGTACTGGACGGACCTGTTGTTCAAGTCGACGAACCGCAGGAACGCGCAGCACGGGCACACCGTCGGCGAGTACTGGCTCGAGAACTCCTACGGGTTGATCGACGTGGACGCGGAGGGCTTCGGGCCGTACACGATGGAAGGGAACATGTACGAGTACGGCCTCGGGGATTTCGGCGAGGACGCCGACTGCCCCGATCCCGATGGGTGCAGCGGGAACTTCGACGAGGAGCTCATCGCAGCCTCTCTTGTCGACGTGACCACGTCGGTCCAGGAGCACGGCCAGTTCGACTTCCGGTTCCTGCTGCACGCGGGATACGACGAGTCCGGCGTGTGGCTGAACTACGGACAGATGCTGTTCCCCGAGAACGAAGACGTGACCGAGAAGTACGGGCCGCGGGCGTTCCCCGACCACCGCAACTGGGCCGCGACGCGATACGTCGACTGGACCTCGTGGTGGGCCGCCCAGCAGATCTGGTCGAACGCGCTTCCGGGTGTTCGCGCGACGGAAGGAGAGAGCGACGGCGGGTCAGTCTACGCGCACGAGCTCAGCCACGTCCTCGGCGTGCTCGACAACTACAACAACCCGTACGCCGAGAACCCGATCAGGTCGTACTCGGGACCGTGGGACATGATGAGCCGCGGGACCTTCAACGGGCCCGGCGGGCCCTGGGAGCGGTGGACGATCCCTCCGAGCGAAGGCGCCACGATGGGTGCCCATCACATGATCCGCAACAAGATCCGCTTCGGCTTCCTGCCGCCGTCGGAGGTCCTGACCGTGAACCGCGAAGCGTTGTCCGCCGCGCCGATCCGCGCGCGGATCCTCCAGCGTGAGTCGCCGCCGGCGACGGCGGATCCGCAGCTCTACACCGGGCTCCGAGTCGTGCTCGGCGAGGATCGATCGAGCTGCGACTCGAGCGACCCCAAGTGCGACCGCGGCAACTACGACTTCTACGACGTCGAGGTCGTGAACCGCCAGGGATTCGACTCCTTCATCCCCGACCACGGCGTGTTGATCGCGAAGACGAAGACGGCCGACGCGTCCCCGTTCATCTGGGTGATCGATTCGCATCCCAAAGACCTGAAGAGGGTCGACTACGTACGCGCCGACGGGACGAAGTTCTATTACACGGTCGGCGACTACCGGCAGCTCTCCGACGCGGCGTTCCACGCCGGGACCGGGAAGCGCGTCGTCAACCGCTACGTCGACGAGGCCAACGAGCTCGCGTTCTTCGTGCTCGAGAAGACCAAAGACGGGGGGCAGTTGATCTACGACGTGGCCGTCCAGTCGCTCACGGCCCCCGCCCTCGCGGAGGCGACGGTCGAGCCGAAGTCGGGGAAGCTGCGCAAGGGCCGCGTCACCAAGCACGTCTTCGAAGTCACGAACTCGGGGACGGGACCGGGCGTGTTCGCGCTGAAGGCGACGCGCAAGGGCCGCGTGAAGGTGAAGCTGCTGAACGACCTGCTGTGGCTCGACGCCGGCGAGACGAAGGAGGTCACGGTCTACGCGCGGGCGAAGAGGCGCAAGGGCAAGGTCGGCCTGGAGGCGGGCCCGGCGGTCGAGCCGGGCTAGACGCTACGCGTCGGCGTTGTAGCGGAGGACGTCCAGGCCCCGGTTGTAGTCGACCGAGTACACGATCTCGTCCGTGATCCAGTAGACGGCGCTCGTCTGGCCCCCGTAGGGCATGAACCAGCCCGCCACCGAGATCTTGCCGGTCTTGCTCACCTTCAGGAAGCGCGTGCCGTGGTCGTAGAACGCGACCGCGACGAGGCCTCCGTTGCGGAAATCCGGGTGCTCCTCGTGCCAGTGCGACGTGCAGTTGCGCTGCGCCGCGGGGTTGCCGTCGACCCACGCCCCGTTCTCGACGCGGTACTCGTCGATCATCGTGAACGTCTTGGTCTTGCGCCACTTCGACGCGTCCCACGTCATGAACGCACCCGACGTCTGGCTGCACTGGAGGTTGAACGTCGTCTCGCCCGCCATCAGCAGGAACTTGTCCGTTCCGCGGCGCGGCCAGCGCGCTCCGTGGATGTAGCGGCGATCTTCGTTCAAGCCCTGCGCGAGCAGCTTCGGGTGGAGCGGGTCCTTGCGCGCGTCGAGCAGCATGATCGGCTGGGTCGCGGTGACGACCAGCCCGGGCGCGACCTCTTCGACGTCGTGACCGCTCTGCGCCGGCAGCCCTTCGCCCCAGCGCTCCTCCCTCAGCTTCGGGTTCGCGGGGTCGCGCAGGTCGATTATCGACCCCTCGGAGCCCCATGCCCACTTGCAGTCGAGACGCAGCTGTAGGTGTGCTGGGCGGGGCCGTTGATCTTCGAGACGATCTTCGGGTTCGACTTGTCCTCGACGTCGATGACGTAGACCGCGTTCGCCGCGCCCGCCGGACCGTTCGTCGGAGGCGACCCGTCGGCCACGCCGTTCGCGGTGTTGGGCACGACGAGGATCTCGCCGTTCCCGTCGATGTCCTCACGGCTGAACTGCCACTCCTGCGGCATCGGCAGGGTCCCCGTGAGCTGCGGGTCCTCCGGCGTCGAGACGTCGAAGATCATGATCTTGTTCTGGTCGTTCATGTAGAAGTGCCTGCCGATCAGCCGGCCCCCGACGCCGTTCTGCGCGATCGGCACGTGGCGGACGTGCTCGACGTTGTCGCTCGCGAGGCCTCCGGTCGTCGGTCCGGCGCCGGCAGGCACTCCGCCGAACGCGCTCCCGAGAAGACATGCGGCGAGTCCTGCTACGAG
>JALZEG010000014.1 GCA_030862185.1 Actinomycetota bacterium | reverse complement strand
CGTGTTCTTGAACGTGACGCCGGTCGCGCCCACGGCCGACGCCTTGTCGACGAGCGCGACCTCGCCCAGGAACGCGCCGTTCTCGTCCGTGGCCATCTGCGTGCGGATCACGTCCTCGCCGGAGCTCGCGCGCACCTCGACTGCCTTGCCCCCCTCGAACCGCATCTCCAGGTCGTGCACGATCACGCCCTCGGTCTCGAGGACCAGCGGGCGCGTCGACCGTACGGTCCCCTCCGTCCGGAGCCGATCCGGCGTGGTGAAGACCTCCTCGGTCGGAAGGTTCGGGATGTGGCGTTGCCCCCACGCCGTCTCGAAGCGGGCGCTCATCCACCGGCTGCCCGGCAGCAGCCCGATGGTGAGGTCGGTGCCCGGCCCGGTGTAGCGCAGCGCGTCCAGCCCCAGCTCGTTCAGCGCGTCGGCCCGCGCCCCCAGCCGCTCGACGTGCTCCCACCACGACGCCACCGGATCGTCCTCGTACAGACGCGTCGCGCGCGCCACGGCGTCCCACAGCCTGTCGACGTCCGGCTCGCCGAAGACCGCCTCGGCCCAGCCCTCGTTCGGGAACGCCACTATCGCCCACGCCACGGAACGTTCGTTGACCTGCCGGTTCGACTCCTCGCGCAGCTCCAGCATGCGCGCCTTGCCGACGCGGCTCGGGTCGAGGCCGGAGAAGAGCTCGGGCTCCGGATCGCCGACGATCCAGATCGACGCGGCTTTGTCGGCGGCGAGGTCCTGCGCCTGCCGGAGCACGTGCGGCGGGGTCCACGTCAGGACGTCGTCCGGCGCGTGCTCGATCATCGCCTTGCGCACGTGCTGGTCGGCGTAGGAGACCTCGACGTGGCGGGCGCCCGCGGCGTAGGCCGCGCGCGTCACGGCTCTCGCGAAGGGAGCGTGCTCGACGACCGTCTCCACGAGGAGCCGCTGGCCGGGCTGCACGTTGCAGCCGGCGCGCACGGCGAGGTCGGCGTATCTCCCGGCTAGCTCTTGTCTGTCCATCCCGAGACGATACGGCGCGCGGCGCGGTCCGCAGTCGGCTAGGGACAGACGGGCGGGACGAGGACGCACTCGTCGTCGTGCTGGTGCATGAGGTCGAAGAGGTCGCCGAGGTCGCGCGGCGCGTCGACGATCGGGAGCAGGAGCCGCGTCTGCCCCTCGGTCCAGTCGATCCGGAACGTCGCGCACTGGTCGGGGTCGTTCGGGTCCGGCGCCGCGCACGGCGCGGGCGCCTTTGGCACGTGCCACTCGAGGATCTCGGTCGCGATCTGCAGCCCGATGATGTGGCCCTTGCGGAACACGTAGTCCTGCGGCTTCATCACGATCGTCGAGTCGAACGACTTGCCCGGCGTGACCTCGACCTCCTTGTGCAGGCCGTTGCGATAGCGGCTGTCCAGGAAGCCGCGCGTGACGCCGACGACCGGCTCGGTGCACTGGTTGGTGTCGCCGGCCTGGATCGCGTTCGGATCGCAGTACGTCGTGTGGTTGTTGCCGACGGCGAGGTGCGCGGACGGGTCCACGTCGACCAGGACGGGCGTCAGGGAGATCCACGTCCGGTAGATGGTCGACCACAGCTCGACCTTGGGCGTCCCGAAGATCCTGACGTCGCGCTTCAGCATCGGCGTCTCGAACCAGAACCAGTCGTGCTTGTTGCGCGAGTGGTGGTTCATGTGGCTCTCGGTGTTGATCCCGCCGGACGGGAACTCGGCTACCCCGATCGGAGCGCCGGGGAAGAAGACCGGCTCGGTCGGGAGCAGCTTCCAGTTGTACTTGTCGTCCGTGAACGATTCCTGGGCGATCAGCTCGACCGGCTTCGTCTTCGGCATGCCCTTCTTGAAGCCGAGCGCCCCCTCGTAGTCGGAGGTCTGACTGACCACGCTCGGCAGCCTGTCGATGCCGTTGTCGAGGCCCTTGAGGTAGTGGTCCATCCACATCTCGACGTGCTTGGCGTAGTCGCCGCCGGGGGTGCCGTGGTTCTCCCAGCGCGTCCCCATGTAGAGGACCTTCTTGGGCGAGTTCTCGAGCGCCCGGAACAGGTTCCACGCCTCTTCCTGCTTGACGTTCCAGTCGCCCCAGTTGTGGCTCACCAGCACCGGGATGT
>JALZEG010000094.1 GCA_030862185.1 Actinomycetota bacterium | reverse complement strand
CGGCTTCGTGCTCGGCGACGAGGCTGTCGACCCAGACTCGCCGATCGTGATCATCGCCTGGGTCGCGTTCACGATCGCGGCCGTCGGCTGGCTGATGACGCTGCGGGAAGAGGGAGACGCTCCGGGGGCCGCGACGACGACCACGCCCCTGTAGGACTCGGCTACGGGCACGCCGTCACGCAACCGGCGGCGTGCCCCCGGCCCCCTCGTCGTCCGGCTCGGGCTCCGGGTCGGCCGACCTCGCTCCGGGCCCCACCGCCGCCGCGAGGACTCCCGAGTTCGGAAGCGCGACGGGCCCGCGGTCCGTCACCATGCGCACGTAGAACAGCGTCATCTCCGTGACGGCGCCGTCGTACTCGCCGCCGAGCGCTCCCGACTTCAGCACGACGCGGTCGCCGATCGTGAACGGTCGCACCACGAGGAGGACGACCCCGGCGAAGAAGTTGCCGAGCGTCTGCTGCGCCGCGATGCCGACGACGACGCCGGTGAGCGCTCCTCCGAGGAGCAGGCCCTGCATGTCCACGTCCAGCGCGCTCAGCACCGAGAGCGCGACGATGACGTATCCGACGAACATGACGACCGTTCCGAGGGCCGCGCCGCGGGCGTCGCCGGTCGTCTCCTCCATCGCGCGCCGCACCGCCCGCGCGAAGCAACGGGTCGCGAAGACACCGCCGACGAGCAACGCGGCCGCGCCGGTCAGTGCCAGCGTCCGGCTGGTTGCGGTCGCCTGGACCTTGTCGACGCCGCGACCTTCGTCGAACAGCCGTCCCATCGAGGCGGTGACTATCCCGGCGATCGCGACGGCCCCGTAGAGGAGTCCGCGTACGACGTGCGGCCGCGCCGCGCGGCCCGGTGCCGTTATCCGTTCCGTGTCCATGCCGCGCAGGCTAACGCGGCTCAGGGCCCGTCCTCGCTCGGCTCGATGAGCACCTGCACCACGCGGCGGCGGTGCATCGCCCGCACCCGCAGGCGCCAGCCGTCGTGCTCGACGACGTCGCGGCGCTTCGGGATCCGCCCGAGGCGGTCCATGATGAACCCCGCCACCGTCTCGTACTCGCCTTCGGGCAGGTCGATCCCGAGCCGTTCGCCCGCCTCGTAGATCGGATAGCTGCCCGGCACGAGGAAGCGGCGTTCGCTCAACTGCTCGACGCCCGCCTCCGAGAAGTCGTACTCGTCGCGGATCTCGCCGACGAGCTCCTCCAGCAGGTCCTCCAGCGTCACGACCCCCGCCGTGCCCCCGTGCTCGTCGACCACGAGGGCGAACTGATGACGCTCCCGGCGCATGCTGACGAGGAGGGGGTGCAGCCGCAGCGACTCGGGCACGACCAGCATCTGACGGATCCACTTGCGGTCGAGCGGCTCGTCGCGCGCCTCGACCGGCATCTTCAGCAGGTCCTTCGTGTGGACGAACCCGAGGACGTTGTCGACGTCGCCGGCGTAGACGGGGAAGCGGGAGTGGCCCGTCCGGAGCACGAGACGTTCGAGCTCCGCGGGCGTCACCGTCGACGTCACCGCGGCCATCTCGGTGCGCGGGACCATGATCGACGCGGCGTCGCGCGTGCCGAAGCCGATCGCGCCCGACAGCAGCCGGTGCGCGAACGCGTCGACCATGCCCTCGCGCGCGGAGTCGGCGATCATCGCCCTCAGCTCGCCGGCAGTGTGCACCTCGGTGCGTTCCTGCTGCGGCTCGACGCGGAACAGCCGCGTCCCTCCGTTCGCGATCGCGTTGAGGAGCCGGATGACCGGGCGGAACAGGTTGGCGTAGAGCCGCAGCGGGACCGCGAGCCACAGCGCGCTGGTCTCGGGCACCGCGATGGCGACGTTCTTCGGCGCCATCTCGCCGACGACCATATGGAAGAACACGACGATCGTCAGCGCGACGACGAACGAGATCGAGTGCAGCAGCCCGCTCGGCAGCTCCGCGACCGATTCGAGGCCGCTCTCGATCAGGTGCGCCACGGCCGGCTCCGCGACTGCTCCGAGTCCCAGCGACGCCATCGTGATGCCGAGCTGGGCGCCCGCAAGGATGAACGAGAGCTCTTTGATCGACTTCTGGGCGAGCTTCGCCCTGAAGTCGCCCGCGGCGGCGAGCCCGTCGATCTTGGTGCGACGCGCCGCGATCACGGCGAACTCCGCTCCGACGAAGAACCCGTTCGCGATCAGCAGTCCTACGGCGATCAGCAGGTACCAGCCGGTCACGACGGCCCCTCTTTCTTGGCGGATCGCCGAGGCGACCCGTCGTCCTCGTCGTCGTCCCGCGCCGGCGGCGCGACGCACAGGATCTGCGAGATGCGCCGCCCGTCCATCTCGACGACCTTGAACTCCCAGCCGCCGTGAGACACGTGCTCGCCGGTCTCGGGTATCCGCTCGAAGCGGTCGAGCAGGAATCCCCCCAGCGTCTCGTAGGGCCCTTCGGGCATCTCGAACCCGGTCGCCTCGCGCACCTCGCTGCGGTGCAGGAGCCCCGACAGCAAGTGGATGCCTTCGGGTGGAGTGGTGAGCCTCGTCGCGCTGGACAGGTCGTACTCGTCCTCGATGTCGCCGACGATCTCCTCGAGGAGGTCCTCCATCGTGACGATGCCGGCGGTCCCGCCGTACTCGTCGGCGACGACCGCCATGTGCCTGCGCAGGCGCCTCATCTCGAGCAGCAGCGACGCGAGCGGCCGCGATTCCGGCACCACGAGCGGCTCCTGCATCACGTCCGACACCGGCGTCTCGGCACGCCGGTCGGGCGGGACGCCGAAGCCGTCCTTGACGTACACGATGCCGGTGACGTCGTCGAGGTCCTTGCCGTAGACGGGGAAGCGAGAGAAGCCGTGCTCGACCGCGACCTCGAACATCCGCGCCATGGTCTCGTCCTCCTGTAACGCGACGATCGAGACCCGAGGCACGAGCGCGTCGTCGGCCGACTTGTTGCCGAAGTCGATGGACTTCGCGAGCAGCTCGAACTCCTCCTTAGGGAGCGCGCCCTCCTCGCGCGACGAGTGGATCAACAGGTCCAGCTCCTCGAGCGACCGCACCGCCAGAAGCTCTTCCTGCGGCTCGATGCCGATCAGCCGCACGGTCCAGTTCGCGGCGTTGTTCAGGAACACGATGAGAGGCCGGAACAGCCGGTTGACCGCGACCATTGGCCCGACGACGGCGAAGGCGACCTGCAGGGGCCGCGCTATCGCGAGGTTCTTCGGCACGAGCTCGCCGACGACCATCTGGAACGCGGTCGCGAGGGCCAGGGCGAGGGCCAGCGACAGGCCGGTCTCCGAGCCTTCGGGGACGAAGCCCGTGCGGTCGAGGACCGGCGCCAGCAGCTCCCCGATCGCCGGTTCGGCGACGAAGCCGACCATGAGGGACGTGATGGTGATGCCGAGCTGCGCTCCCGAGAGTTGAAACGAGAGCGTCTGCAGCGCCCGAAGCGTCCGCGCGGCGCTCTTGCTGCCTTCTTCGGCGAGCTGCTCGACCCTCGTTCGGTCCGAGGCGACGAGGGCGAACTCGCCGGCGACGAATAGAGCGTTCGCGAGAACCAGCGCGAGGACTGCGAGCAGCCCCCAGGCGCCGTCTATGGCGACCGGATCCCGCGAGAAGTCACCCGACTATCATGCCTGCATGAGCGCCGTCACCATCGACACAATCGTCAACCTGTGCAAGCGGCGCGGGATCGTGTTCCCCTCGAGCGAGATCTACGGCGGCCTGCGGTCGGCGTGGGACTGGGGGCCGCTCGGGATCGAGCTGAAGCGCAACGTCAAGAACGAATGGTGGCGGTCGATGGTCCACGAGCGTGACGACGTCGTGGGTCTGGAGAGCTCGATCCTGATGTCCCCGAAGGTGTGGGAGGCCTCGGGCCACGTCGAGACGTTCACCGACCCGCTGGTCGAGTGCACCAACTGCCACCACCGATTCCGCGCCGACCACGTCGACCTCGACAAGGCCTGCCCCGACTGCGGCACCAAGGAGTCGTGGACCGACCCGCGCCAGTTCAACCTGATGTTCAAAACCCACATGGGGCCGGTCGAGGACTCGGCGCACGTCGCCTACCTGCGCCCCGAGACCGCGCAGGGGATGTTCGTGGACTTCACGACCGTCCAGACGACGTCACGCAAGCGCATCCCGTTCGGGATCGCCCAGCAGGGACGCTCGTTTCGCAACGAGATCACGCCAGGGAACTTCGTCTTCCGCACCCGCGAGTTCGAGCAGATGGAGATGGAGTTCTTCGTCCAGCCGGGCACGGACGACGAATGGCTGGACTACTGGCTGAAGGAGCGCATGCGCTGGTACGCCGACCTCGGGATGAACCCCGAGAAGCTCCGGCTGCGGGAGCACGAGGCCGACGAGCTCTCGCACTACGCCAAGCGCACGTTCGACATCGAGTACGACTTCCCGGGCATGGGCTGGTCCGAGCTCGAGGGCATCGCGAACCGCACGGACTTCGACCTCGAGGCGCACGCGCAATACTCGGGGCAGGACCTCTCGTACTTCGATCCCGATACGCAGGAGCGCTACGTCCCGTACGTGATCGAGCCGGCCGTCGGAGTGGAGCGTCCGACGATGGCGTTCCTGCTCGACGCGTACCACGAGGAGGAGGCGCCGGCCGCGTCGGGCAAGCTCGAGAAGCGGACCGTCCTGAAGCTCCACAAACGGCTCGCCCCCACGAAGGTGGCGGTGCTCCCGCTCTCCAAGCACGCCGACCTTATGCCGGTTGCGGAGAAGCTCGCCGCCGAGGTGCGCCCGCACTTCGTCACGGAGCTCGACGTCACGCAGAGCATCGGCAAGCGTTACCGCCGGCAAGACGAGGTCGGTACCCCCTACTGCGTCACCGTCGACTTCGACTCGCTCGAGGACCGGCAGGTGACGGTGCGCGAGCGCGACTCCATGGAGCAAGAGCGGATCCCGATGGAAGGTCTCGTCGAATACCTGAGAAAGAGGTTCTAGCCATGCGCAGCAAGGTCAGCGGCAAGGTATTGGTGCACGACGCTCCGGCCCCCGGGGCTACGGTCGAGCTGCACAACGCGACGGGCGACGTCGTCACGCAGATCATGGTCGACGACGACGGACGCTTCACGTTCAACGTGAGCGAGGGTTCCTGGTCGCTGAACGCATGGGACGCGCACGGCCACCGCGGCTCGGCTCCCGTGACGCTCGGCGAGGGCGAGGAGAAGACCGTAGACGTCGTGCTGGGGCACTAGAGGGGGGTCGGTCGCACAAGATGACCAAGTGGGTCTACCTATTCGAAGAAGGGGACAAGTCTCAGAAGAACCTTCTCGGCGGCAAGGGCGCCAACCTCGCCGAGATGACGAACCTCGGCCTCCCCGTCCCGCCCGGCTTCACGATCACGACCGAGGCCTGCAACGCCTACCGCGAGGCCGGGCAGAAGTTCCCCAACGGGCTGCTCGACGAGGTCGCCGAGAACCGCAAGCGCCTCGAGGAAAAGATGGGTCGCGGGCTCGGCGACGCCGACGACCCGCTCCTCGTGTCCGTCCGTTCGGGGGCGCCGTTCTCGATGCCCGGGATGATGGACACGGTCCTGAACGTCGGCCTCAACGACGAGTCGGTCGACGGCCTGATCCGCCAGACCGGTGACGAGCGCTTCGCGTGGGACTCCTACCGGCGGCTCGTCCAGATGTTCGGCAAGA
>JALZEG010000166.1 GCA_030862185.1 Actinomycetota bacterium | reverse complement strand
GCCCGCGGCCTCGCCGCGCGCCGCGAGCTCGCGCTTGTCGAGGAGAGGGGCGGCGGCGGGCTCGAGCTTCGCCAGCGCGGCGTCGCTGGCCGGGAGGACGCAGTCGTAGCCACGGGTCATCTCACGCTCGAGCGCCGCGTCGAAGCCGGGGTCGGAGATCGGGGGGGCCGGAACCCTGCGGGAGCAGGTGCGGGAGGCCCCGACGAGCGACCGGGGGCCCGACACCGTCGCGGCGACCCGGTACCCGCCCGCCGCGAGCGCGCGGGCGGCGACGAGAGCGGTCCTGCTCTGGGAATCGCCGTCGTCGACCACCAGCACCCACGGCTCCGGCGACATGCGTCCACGATAATTCGGCCATGACCTACGAAGGCCCCCCGAGATGAGCCGTGTCCTCCTCGTCGGCAAGGGACCGCCGGACCGCGGCGGGATCTCGGCGTTCCTGCAGCGGCTGCTCGACGGCCCCCTCGCACGCGAGCACGACCTCCGCCTGCTGAACCTGACCCGCCCGGACGAGGTCGGAGGCGCGGGGCGCTTCACCGCGTCGAACGTCCGCCGGACGCTGCGCGACGCCGCCGCCGTCAGACGGGCCGCGGCCGGCGTGGACGTCGTTCACGTCCACACCGCCCTGGTCCCGCTGGCGACCCTGATCAGGGCGGGGGTGCTGGTTCGGACGGCCCGGCCGCGGCGCAACCGTGTCCTGCTGCACGTCCACAGCGGCCTGGTCGAGCAGTGGCTGCACGGGAGGGCCCGCCGGCTCCTGGCGCGCCTGCTCCTGCGGCCTGCACACGCCGTGATCGCCTGCTCGGAGGGGTCGCGGCGGATCCTGGCCGCGGCCCTCGGGGACCGCGTGGTGCTCGTCGACAACGGCGTCGACGTGGAGGCCTTCTCGCCGGCGGAGCGTCCCGTGGGCGGTCCGCCGCGGGTCCTCTACGCCGGGCTCGTCAGCCCCCGCAAGGGCGTGCCCGACCTCGTCCGCGCCTCGCGGCTCCTGCTGGAGCGCGGGGTCGAGCACGAGCTCCTGCTCGCGGGCGGCACGCCGGACGAGGGCCTCGCCGCCGAGGAGGCGGCCCGGCGCGAGCACTCGCCCTCGGCCCGGTGGCTCGGCCCCCAGCCCCACGAGGCGATGGGTGACCTCTACCGGAGCGCCGACGTCTTCTGCCTCCCCTCGTGGTGGGAGGCGATGCCGCTGGCGATCCTGGAGGCGATGGCGACCGGACTGCCGGTGGTGGCCACGCCGGTCGGAGACGTGCCGCGGGTCGTCCGGCCGGGCGCCACGGGTTTGCTGGTGCCGTTGCAGGACGAGGAGGCGCTCGCGGACGCCCTGGAGGAGCTGCTGACGGATCCGGCCAAGCGGGGGGCCTGGGGCCGGGCGGCCCGGGACCTCGTCGTCCGGCACCATTCGGCGGCCGCCATGGCCGGGGAGATCGGGGCCCTCTACGGAGCGACCGCCTACAAATAGGTCGTTTTGACGATAGACGGCGACCGTTGCCGCGCACTATTATCCAGTCTTTACCAGAACCTGGCGGACCAGAGGGGGAGTTTGTGTCTAAGAGGATTCCGGGCGCGCTCGTAGCGGTGGCGCTCCTCGCCGCGCTCCAGGCGGGCGGCGCCCGCGCGCAGACGTCCGAGACGTTGACGTTCTCCCCGGTCGCCGACGCCTACGTCGACGCCGCCGCGCCGGGCCAGTCGTTCGGGACCACGGGCTCCCTGAAGGTCGACGCCAAGTCGGTCAAGCAGTCGTTCATGAAGTTCGACGTGTCGGGCATCGGGACGCGCGCCGTGACCAACGTGCGGCTGCGCCTCTACCAGAAGGACACGTCGCCGTTCGGGGGCCGGGTCGCCGGCATCTCGAGCAACTCGTGGAACGAGTCGGTCACCTGGAACAGCAGACCGGCCATCGACGGAGCCACCCTCGGCAGCTTCGGCGCGGTCTCGGCCGGTACCTGGTACGAGATCTCGCTCGGCCAGGGAGCCGTCACCGCGGACGGCACGATCACTCTGGCGATGGACTCGGCGAGCTCCGACGGCTCGAGGTGGGGCAGCCGCAACTCGTCCAACCCGCCGCAGCTGATCGTCGAGGTCGCGTCGAAGGAGAAGGCGACGGCTCCCCCGACGACGTCGCCCACACCCACGCCGGCGCCTCCCACGCCCCCGCCCGGCGACCGCGACGTCTTCACGTACCGCCCGACCTCCGACGCCTACGTGACCGCGGGCTCGCCCGCCACGAGCTTCGGGACGTCGACCTTCCTGTACGCCGACGCGTCGCCGGTGATGCAGTCGTTCCTGCGCTTCGACGTCTCCGGCATCGCCGGACGCACCGTGACCGACGTCAAGCTGCGTGTGTTCGTCAACGACCCGTCGCCGAGCGGAGGGACGGTGCACCGCGTTCCGTCCACGTCGTGGGGAGAGTCGATCACGTACGACACCAAGCCGTCGTACGACGCGGGTGCTCTCGGCTCGTTCGGCGCGGTGTCGCTGAACTCGTGGCACGAGGTGAGCCTCGGCCCGATCGTGGGCGGCAACGGTCCGGTCGCGCTCGCGGTCGACTCGACGAGCTCCGACGCGGCGCGCTGGAGCAGCCGGGAGACCGTCAACCCGCCGCAGCTGATCGTCGAGACCGCCGCCATCCCGGGGCACGTCGCCGACGGGCTGATGGAGATCACGTCGTCGTACACCGGTTCGAGCGACCCCACCTACTACCCGTCGAACCACCGCCTGGCGATCACGCAGAACGGGCGGCTCCTGACGCTGCACGGCCGCCACTCGAGCGGGGTCCAGCTCGCGTGGCGCGACGCCGGCGGCGGGTGGCAGACGAGCACGACGGGATCGGTGCCGGACGGGTTGGTGCTCGGCAACACCGGGACCGGCGACTGGCCCGCGTCGATCGCCGTCGCGCGCGACTCCGGAGGAGCGCAGCACGCGTGGGGCGTGTGGAGTGGCGCCGGTGAGAACGAGATCAGGCCCGTGCAGCTCCGCAGGCTGAGCGGCCTCGACGCGGCAGGGGGGCCCTCGGTCGGACCGCCGGTCGACGTCTCCCCGACCGGGACGGTCCAGGACCGCCCCGACCTCGCGTTCGAGACCACGCCCTCCGGTGCGCAACGCGGCGCCGTCGTGTGGCTGAAGAAGACGTCGACCACGTCGTGGGACCTCCTCGTGTCGTGGTTCACCAACCTCGACACCGATACGCCGTCGTTCACGTCACCTACGGTCCTGGCGACCGCGTCGAACAGCAACGTCACGGCCACGCTCGTCCCGACGGCGGACGGGTTGAAGGCCGTCGTCCGCACCGGCACCGGCGGCCTGCGCGTCTTCTCGCACGCCGCGTCCGACCCGCTCGGGACGTGGACGGCCGGACCCACCGGCATGGGCGCGTCGTACAAGGCGCGTCCCTCCGCGGTGGCGCTCGCGAACGGCGGAGTCGCCGTCGCAGCGGACACGGACACGACCAACAACGTCGTGAAGGTGCAGCGGTTCTCCGCGGCCGGTGCGCCCCTTGCGGCCGAGCTGACCCTGACGGGCTACGCGCAGCCGTCGCTCGCCGGAGACGGGACGAACCTGTGGCTCGTGCTGATCCGCAAGAGCGACGGCGCCGTCGTGTCCCGGCAGTACGGCCCCTCCACGGGCTGGTCCGGAACGGACCGGGTGGAGATCTCCGGGGTGACCGGGCTCGCCTACCCGAACACGCTGCGTGACGTCGACGGCCGCCTGCGCTTCGTCGTGAGAGGGCCGGCGGGCACGAGCTCGCGCAGCGCGGCGCTGTCGTTCCAGAGGGCGCTCTAGCGCGATCCGGGGCACCTGACCCACGCGACCCGCGCGCGGGCGATGATCGTCCGATGTCGATCCTCTGCTACCACTCGCTGGATCCGGCGTGGAGCTCGCCGATGGCGGTCGCGCCCGCGACGTTCGGCGCGCACGCCGCGTGGCTGGCGCGGCGCCGTACCGTCGTCCCCGCGGAGCACGCGGCCGCAGCGATGTCGCCGCGCGGGCGGCTGCCGCGCGGGATGGCCGCGCTCACGTTCGACGACGGCTACTCGGACCTCTACGACCACGCGCTCCCGCTGCTGGCGCGACACGCGCTTCCCGCGACCGTGTTCCTCGTCAGCGCGACGCTGACCGACGGCCAGGCGGTCGACTGGGTGGACGATCCGCCGTCACGCGAGCTGAAGACGCTGACGGACGGTCAGGTGCTGGAGATGCAAGAGGCCGGCGTCGCGTTCGGCTCGCACAGCCGCGCGCACCTCGATCTGACGAAGCTGTCGTACGAGGAGTGCGTGGCGGACCTCAAGGCGAGTCGCGAGGCGCTGGAGGACCTGCTGCGGCGTCGCGTCGCGCTGCTGGCGTACCCGCGGGGCCGCCACGACGCCGAAGTCCGCCGCGCCGCCGCCGCAGCCGGCTTCGAGACGGCATTCTCGCTACCAGAGACGAGCGAGGTCGTCTCGCGCCTGTCTGTCCCCCGCGCGGGCGTCTATCCCCACAACGGCACGGCGCTCCTGCGACTGAAGACAGCGCGCAGCTACGTCCCGGCCCGCATGCGCCTCGGTCGCTACCGGGCCGCAATCTCACCTCGTTCGTCTGTTCACTAACCGAGATCTCGCCGCGAATGATCTGTGCGTGGTCCGTGCGCCGGCCGAAACGAAAATGCTGCTGAACTCTTGCAGAGTCGCGGCCGTTCGGCCGCATGCAAGAGGACCGCAAGACGT